>JBATYB010000327.1:0-8367 GCA_049673825.1 Methylocella sp.
GCCTGGGCGCGCCGTATCGCCCGCGATGTGCCGCGCGGACCCGGCGGATCCCGGCCAGCAAGGCCCGGCGTCAGGCTGCTTTCCATCACCCAGGAGGTGGGCGACGATCCGATGCACGTCATGATGCGCCAAATCATGGCGCTGTTCGACGAGTATCAGTCCAAGGAAAATGCCAAGCACGTTCTCCGCGCCTTGAAAGAGAACGCGAGGCAAGGCTTCCGGACCGGCTCTCTGGCGCCGATCGACTATCGCGTGATCGCAGCCGAGCAACGCGGGGCCAAGGTCACCGCATCCTGACCCGAACGACCTACATCGGCCGCCACGAGTTCAACAAGCGCAGCAAAGCCAAGGAACTGAACCCCGCCAGCGAGATCGTGGCGGTGGAGGTTCCGCCGTTGATCGACCAAGCCATCTTCGACGCCGTGCAAGCGCATCTCCGATCGCGCAATTCGAAGGTCACGCCCGCCAGCATCGTCAGCGGCCCCACCTCCTCACCGGCATTTGCTTTTGCGTCGAGTGCGGTGGGGCCATGACGCTCAGGACCCGCAAGGGCGGTCGATAGCGCCATTACACCTGTTCCATCAAGGCCCGGCAGGGCGAGACCGGCTGCAAGGGCCGCTCGATCCCCATGGAGAAGCTGGACAGCCTCGTCGCTGGCCATTTCGAGGACAGGCTGCGTCAACCGGAACGGCTAGAAGACGTGTTGGCCTCGATCCTCGACCGACGCCAAGAGCGGAGCGAGCGACGGCGCGAGCACATCGCCGAACTGAACCGGCGTCCCGCCGCGACCGATTTGCAGCTCAAGCGGCTCTACGACGCCATCGAAGCCGGCGTCGCCGATCTGGGCGACCCGACTCTGAAGGAGCGTATCGCCAACCTCGCAGCGATTCGGGATCAGGCCCAGCCCGACGCCGAACGCGCCCAGGCCATGGCGGAAAGCTCAGGGCAGCCGGCCATAACGCCGGCCACGGTCCATAAGTTCGCCCGGACCGCGCGCGAGCGGCTCAGGATCGAAGGCGGCGGCTATCGCCGCGATCGCCTTCACCCGCTGGCCCGGCGGGTCGAGGCCGCGGACGGCGAGGTCCGCATCATGGGGTCGAAGGGCGGTTCGCTCAGGACCCTCGCCGCCGCCTCGCGCGTAAAATCGGCTACGCCCGGCGTTCGCTGTTCTGTTTCGAAGTGGCGGAGGGAGCGGGATTCGAACCCGCGATACGGTTTCCCGCATACACACTTTCCAGGCGTGCGCCTTCAACCACTCGGCCACCCCTCCGCGGTCCTCATTAGCGCGTCCGGCTGGTCGCCCTTACCTCCCGGCGATGCGGATATCCGCGAAAGGCGTGCACTATAGTGCGGCGAGCCGCGGGCGCAAGCGGGCGCCGGTAGCAACGCGTAAGGTCATGATTTGACCGGGCATTGCTATATTAGACGCGGTTGGCGGCCCGAAGAAGCGCCAGGCACCACTATACCAGCAGTCACGAGGAACGACCGTTGGATACGCTTTCGAATTTTCATCCAGCTTGGCGGCACCGCCAGCGGAGGACGTTTCCGCGACCCATGCTGTTATATTACTCATGTAATTGCCGGCCGGATAGGATACGCGAGCCGCCGGCCAGCCAGACCCGCGACGGCAACGCGCAACGCCTGATCAAGAATGCCGTCTTGGCTGGCCCCGCCATACATGCCGTGCCTTGAGCAGCCACCACCCCCGAGCAGCAGAATCAACTCGAGGATAATCAGAACCGTGCGCCTGGCACGCCTTCCTTGAAATTGCCGTTTATAGGTTTCGGCCGGCGACCCGCTAAATCCCTTCGCATTTGGAAGCGCGGGGTGAGCCGATGACCAGGTCAATCATTCTCCGTAATTGCTCACGGCCCCTTGTTCAGCGCTAGCGGCCATTTGGCGCTGGGGCACGTGGATTGATGATTTTGACAAGGAGCTTGCGGGCTGATTCAAGCTTTGGATGATTCGCGAGGCGCTTGTTTCGCTCGCCCAGCAAACACAGATGCGTTCGGTTCTGGCGCAGGCGGAGACGGTTACGGCGCTCAGGGTGGCGTGCGAGGCGCTTTGGGCGCGCGTCGCGGAACTGGAAGCCAAGCTCGGTCTTCCGCCGAAGACGCCGGACAATTCCTCAATGCCGCCGTCGCGAGGCCGGAAGGCGAGCGAGGGGGCAAGCCCCAAGCCCAACGGCCGCCCCCATGCGGGAGCGCACCAGCCGCCGCATCCCAACCTGACGCGCAGGTTCCTGGTGCTGGCGCGGTGCGAACATTGCGCCGCCACCCTGTCGGCCGCGGCGCAGGTCGCCCCGCAGGCCTACGATCGCACCGAGGTTCCCGAGATCAGGCCCGATGTCGCCCGCGTGACGCTGCATGGCGCCCGTGCTGCGCCAAGAAGTTTAAGGCCGCGCCGCCGGCGGGGCTGGAGCCGGGAGAAGATGCGGAGACCCGCTTCCATCCGCCGCTTGCCTCGCACCGCGCGGCGTCTTGCCGTCAACCGCAACCACGCCACGCACGATTTCTTGCACCGATTTCTTGCAACGAAGCAATCCGCGACGCAACGCATTGTTCCGGAACTTCCGGCTTCGGCAACCGGAAAACCTTGCGGAACGTTTGGGCGTGGGGAATGCCTATCTTGTCCGGCAAAACCCGTTTCAGCGCCTTCGCGGCTTAATAGCTCGATCGCCTCCCCATCGTCCGCCCCGCACAACGGGCCAACCGCCGTCGCCGGCGGAATTTCATCCAACGGATAGGTCACCATTCCGGTAATGCGGCGATCGAAGATCTCCTTCATTTGCTTTAGAAAAACCGATGGCCATGGGTCTTTCCCTCGAACCCCGATCGAATCCCTCCGCTTTAAGAATCCGCCAGCAATTTAAGATGCCGCCCTGTTCCGTTTCCACCAAATGATTGCTCTTATTGGGATCGCACTTTACCGCGGTTCGCGGGCGAAACTATCAGGCTTTGCGCCCCCAAGCGCTCCCGATTGCAGTTTCGATTTTTCTCCAACCCTCCGGAACGGCAAAAAACTCTAGAAACGCGCCATGCGCGAAGCTCGCCAAATGTTCCGCCACGCATAGCTTGGTGGGATGGCCAGCGGAATGCGCCCCCCGCGACCCACGACATTAGCATTTGCCGGCTAGGTACACGCAGGCGGTTAGCCCGGTGACGGCCGGCTGCGAAACCATGCCGACGATTTCCATGACCTTTTGGAGATCGGTGATCGGAGCGTTGGACACATAAAGCAAGTCCCTGTTGAGGATCTGGAAACTTTGAGCGACGAACAGACTGTTCGCTTCGCGCAGGTTAAGCCGGTAGACAATCGGCGTCGAATAGCCATGCTGGACCAGCGGACTATCCGGCCTCAGCGCGCGCGCGATTGCTTCCGGCTCATAGCGGAAAACGAATACGCCCGCCGGATCGGCACGGAAATCGAGAAGCCCGCCTGCTTTGGCTAAGGCCTGCGACAGGTTGATGCCTTCGGCATCGAAAGGGATTTCTGCATTCCGGCCCGTCGCGCCGTAAGCGATGAAAGTTTGCGGATCCCGGATCAAAGTCAAATCGTCGTTCGGGCGCATGTAGATATTTTCTTTTGGGTCGGAGGTCACTCGGGTCATCGCGACGCGCTCGGTCACGTCTCCCCTCGTCAACTGGACGTAGGTTTCGTTGACCGGCGCGCGAATTCCGCCGGCCGCCGCGATGACGTCCAGCACGCGATCGCCTTTCACGCTTAAAGGCACCCGGTCGCCTTTCGCGACTTCGCCGGTGACCGTGACGTTATTGCTGACCGAGTGGACGACATTGACCAAGACTTGCGGCTGGATGGCTTTCCCTTGGAGCGCACGTTCGACGATGGCCTGCACGGCTCTGGTCGTGCGCCCGGCGACGGGGATACGACCGGCATAGGGAACCGTGATCGCGCCGTCCCGTCCAACGACCTGATCGGGGATCGTCGCGCTTTTCGAGCCGGTGCTGAACCGGTCGGCGACGAGAGGCGCCGAAAAGAGCCCGCCTGCGCCCGCTTCCCAAATTGTCACCGCGACCGTGTCGCCAATGCCAATGCGAGGTTCGACCGACGGCCGGTAGTCGCCAAAGTGGGCCAGAAAGCTGGCCGGCCCGCGATGCCGCAATATTTCGATGACCGAGGGATCAATATCGACGAGCTCGTAGCGTGGCGTGGCCACCGTGCCGGCTTCCTCGGCAACGTCGCCCGCGCTCGGCCCGGACCCTGAGATGCTCGAACAACCCGCAAACGCGAGACAGGCCGCGACGGCCAGCACGATGCGCGCGATGACTAGCAACAAAACTCTCGGCATTCACAACCTGTTCCGCATGGATCCAATCTCCTACCATTCGCAGGGGCGTGCGGCCACGCCTCAATCGTTCCCAATCGACCTTAGCCGGACATTGTGTCCAAAAAGCCACAATGGCCCGGTTTGTTTGAACAGGTCTTCCGATTCGAAGAGTGGCTTGGCTGCCGGGTTCGGGGCGGCGGCGATTCGCGGTGGGCGGATGAACGAGTCTCGATCCGTCGGCTGCCGGTCAAGGCTCGAAACTTAGCCTATCCGGCTGTCCAATTTTCCCCGCCCGGCTCTAAAACCTGTTGCCAAAACCCCTCGCCAATGTAGCATTCAGGCACACGGTCGAAGAGACCTCGCATCAATCGAGAATCGGCGCCCGTTCCAAGCGCCATTCACGAAAATTCGGCGGCAATCCTGTGAAATGCCGGTTTAGCTCAGTTGGTAGAGCAACTGATTTGTAATCAGTAGGTCGCAGGTTCGATTCCTGCAACCGGCACCAATAGAATCAAGTAGTAGCGACTGAAATCAGTATAACAACGCTCGATTGCGGAATGTCAGGGTAGCCGTGGGGGTAACGAGGCGACCCGCCGCGCGCATCGTTAAGCCACCTCTTCGAGTCGCTCGGCGATGAATTGATTAATGCTTGCTCCCGCCTTCGCGGCCTTTTCGGCGATCCGGCGATGGAGCTCGGGAGCAATGCGCAACGAGAGCGTCCCGGAATAGGGCTTTTCCGGCTCGACGCCACGTTCCTTGCACCAGTCCCGGTAATCGGCGATCGTGTCCGCGAAAGCCTGACGCAACTCTTCGATGTTGACGCCCGCAAAATGGAGGACCGCACGGGTGTTTATGACGCTGCCGTGCATAAGGCGGTCGCCATCCTCATAGCCGACCTCGGCGGCAAATCCATCATGGTTCAAGATCACGGTTTCACTCCGGCGGTATCCAGGAACCGGCGCACTTTAACGACCGCTCCCTTGTCGGTTTCCGGCCTTGGGTGCGGGCGATGGAACACCGCTTCCGCGCCACTGAGCAGGAACCTGACGCGGGAGCCGCGCCCCTCCGAGCGTTCCGCACCGAGTGCAACCAAGAGAGCCTCGATTGCCTCCCGGCGAATGTCCGAAGGAACAGGCCGGGCGAATATCGCCTCAAGAGTGCGCCGGTGCCTGGCGTTCATATAACCATGATACCAGAAAACGGTAGCGGACAAAGGCGGATAATCGCGGGCGCGGCTGCAGTCCCGCCACGCCGCGCCGCGCGCAGCCGTCGCAAGGCCCAGCACAGCGCGCGGAGCTTCCAGGTGAGATAGCGAAACCTACACAGCGTCATTCGTTTACCGAGAAGAAGTGACAATCGACCGCGAGAACGACTGAGCTGAATTCATGCCGGCCAGTCGGCGGCCCAAATGTTCGAGTTTCGTGCGCGCGCAGGTAGCGCAGCTTCTCGAGCAATTCCGCATCGCTGGCGCAAGGCGTGAAGGCGAGTTCGTCAATGGCGTCGGATTCCGCCACGCCAAGATGCTCGGGATAACCGTCTGGGTCGCCCCTGAAAGCGTCGATGGCCGCTTGCGCGGCCATGTGACGTGCGATGGCTTGTGCGAGGGCGGTTGAGTTGGTTTGGCCGGCGCCTTTGCGTTCCGTCATTGGTTCCTCCTCACACGGTTTTCGGAAACATGAAGCCGGGCAAGTGCCGACTTCATCGTTGCGACGACCGTTCAAGGCATTCGACGCCTTCCGTCCAATCCGAGCGCATTGTGTCGATGAGCCAGCCATCGTCCTCATCGAGTAACTTGCGCAACGCGCCTTCGGCTTCCCCGGTATTGAAGTTGCAAAACCGTGGCGCCGTTTGCACGCTCGTGAATGCCGCGCCCCAATTCGCCCGCTGTTCCTCGCCATCGATCTTCCTGCCCATGCCATCAAAACCGGGCGGGCCCTTGGCTGGCGGGAATTGAATAACTTTCATGGCTCCCCCTATGCCGCCGCCGTCTTCGGCGGGAGAATAAGCCCCACCATGTACAAGGCTTGCGCCGGCGTCGCGCCGCCGCCCCAAACGGCATAGACCGTCGGCGCCTGGCTAGCGACGTCCGCCCAGCCCCCGCCAGCCAGCTCGCGAAGCTTCGCGAGCCAATCCGCCGCCGCGAAAACCATGCGCGTCAATATCACCTTGCCAGAGGATATTTTGACGGCGATCGACGGCTATGCGGAACGCCATGGCCTCTCGCGTTCCGGCTTCATCGCGAAGGCCGCAAGGGACGCGATGAGGTTAGAAGACGCTTGAGATAAAAGGCCGCGGACGGCGCTGGCATGGGCGAGCGCCAGGCGGCAAAGGTGCTGGGGGTGGACGAGAAGCAAATTCGCCGTGACCTGGAAGTGCGGACAAAAGCCGCAGAAAGCGCGGACAAAAACCGCACCGGAAAACCCCCTCTTACCCTCGTTCCCCCGCGCGAGACCTTCGAGCGGCAGGTCGAGAGCGATAACCCGCCGACTGTCACGGAGCCTGGCCGCCAAGGCACGAAGCATCAGGCGATTGCCGCGACGGCCATGCGGCCGAAAACGGATCGCACCAGTTCCCCGCGCCGCCGGTGATCAGCAAGCCGCCCCTTACGGCATCGTAATAATAGTCGCCGCTGTTCAGGACGCCCGTTGGCCGCGCGCCAAGCATCGAGACGCCCTTGAAGGCGCCGTTGAGGACAATCTGAGTCCCAGGGGGCCGGGGCGACCGCCGCGTTAGAGCCAAAGACGTTTATCAGGCCAGGCGTCGCGGTCATTGTGAAGATCCTTCATCGTGGTTGCGGCTCGTCATGCGCTCCGCCTTGCAAAAAAATCATACGGCCGCGTTTGCGCAAGCTTGATGATTTCGGCGGCGGCACGGCGGGTTTCGGCCGGCGCGCGGGTTGCGAATTCCTTGCATATCTCCGGCGTCAGGCCATAGGCCGAGCCGTCATACCCTTTTTTGCACGGATCGATGGCGCGCGCCGCCCTCTTGCGCAGACCGCCATAGACCTGCACGCCCGGCAGTCCTGGAATTTGGTAGGCCTTCAGACTTTCCGCACCCGCATTGGGCGCCATGCCGATAACCTGATGCGCGCGAACGTCCTCGCCAAACTGTTGCCGCCGCGTGTCGGCTTGGCTCACGTCGCCGAACGCCGTGAAGCTCGCCGAGCCGGGGCCGCGGTAAAGCCAAACTTCGCCGTCCTCGCCGATCATCCCCGGCGTCGAGATCGCGGCGCCGCCGATATGCGCTTGCTTGCCGTTATTGATCGGCGCCGCGCAAGCGTCCGCTGCCGCGCGCGCGTCGGCATAGACGCCGCGCACGTCCATGGGCGCCGCCGGGTTCCGGCCGCTAACCCACAGGACGTAAACCACCGCGACCGCCCGGCCGCCGGTGTCTAACTTATTGAAGGATGCCATTGGCCGTTCCTCTGTTTTGCCATGGGCCGAAGCACTCGGCGTCGTGATCCTTAATCCTCCGAATCCCCCGGCGATTTCCACGAGCCGCGGCGCGAGGCCGGAAAGCGTGCCGGCCAGCCCGTCGAGATCGCTCGCGCCCTTCGCCAGCGAGGAACCGGGCGCGAGGCCGCATTTCGCCGCAAGCTCACGATCCGCGCGTGCGCCCTTGCGCAAAGCTTGCGCGATGCTTTGCGCTGTCGCGCTAGCCTCGGCACATGGTGTTTCTATACGTTCCATCCTGGTTTCTCTACTTTATCAATTCATCGAAGCGTGAGCGCCGCGCGACGCGCGCCGCGTCGATCGCGGCCGGATAGGACCAAGGGTCGTCTACAAGGGTCGTCCATAGGGGCGGTTCCCCCATGGCCTCCGCGCGGCGCAGCCAAATCATCCCAGCCTCTTGACGGCCGGCGGCAAGCAATTCGCGCCCCTGTTCCGCGATCGCCGAGCGGGCGGCGCAAACCGGGGCCAATCGCGAAGCGTAAGCCTTGGCGGCTTCCGCGAGCTCGGCCAGATCCCGCGCGGCTTCCGCTTCCATGACATCGAGGGCGGCTAGCTCGATCCGGTCGCCAAGCGCGGCAAGCTCGCCTTGCACGGTTGCGATACCGGCCTCGACGCCCGCTTTCGCCC
>JBATYB010000328.1:0-4222 GCA_049673825.1 Methylocella sp.
GCTTAAGGTAGATTTACAACTTTATTTTGAGTTTATAGCGACGCATAATTGCCAGCTTAATAGTAATTAACTTTTTGATAACATGAATATCTCGTCGACGCGCAGGAATATATATTCGTAAATATACTTAATAATTTATGTACCGTGCGGGCCGCCGGCGGACGGAGCCGGAAGGCGGCCGCGCCCTTCCCTCGCCGGCCGTCGGGTGGTTGGCGCCGTTGATCTTTAAGGGCGAATCTGCGCAAGTAGATCGAGATGCGGCCGCGCCGCGCAAACTCCAGGAAGATTGAGTCATGGCCGTTGCCTGCACCGAAGGGCTCGATACCGGCTTTATCGCTCTCGGCTACGTCAAAGTCGGTTTTCTCGGCATCGTTCAGGGCGTTACCGAGCTGTTGCCGATTTCCTCCACGGCGCATATGCGGATCGTCCCGGCTTTCCTTGGCTGGCAGGATCCGGGATCGGCGTTTTCGGCCGCGATGCAGGTCGCGGCGCTCGCGGCCGTCGTCAGCTATTTTTGGGCCGATGTGCGCGGCATCGGGTCGGGTTCGCTCCGCGCCATGCGCCGCGGCGATTTCCGGGATTGGAATTTCCGTTTCAGCGCATGGATTATTCTCGCCACGCTCCCGATCGTCGCCGCCGGCGCATTGCTTGCCCCGCTCCTAAACGCCTGTCATTCGCCGTTGCGCAGCCTCACCGTCATCGCCATCGCCTGCGTCGTCATGTCCGGGCTGCTCGCGCTCGCCGAAATCTACTCCCGCCATAAGCGGACGCTCGATCACGCGACGCTGAGAGACGCGATGATCATTGGGCTTGCGCAAATCGGGGCGCTCATTCCCGGAGTGTCGCGATCGGGCGCGACGCTGACCGCGGCCTTGTCGCTTGATTTCAAGCGCGCGGAAGCGGCACGTTTTTCGTTTTTGCTCGGCTTGCCCGCGATTGCCGCCGCAGGTTTACTCGAAGTCTGGGAGTTATATAAAGCCCATCTCGACGCGCATGGCTGGGCGGTCTTGAGCTTCGGTCTTCTTGTCGCGTCACTATCGGCCTTCGTCGCGATCTGGGGCTTGTTGCGGATTCTCGAACGATTCTCGGCCTGGCCCTTTGCCGCCTACCGGGGCTTGATGGGCATCTTCCTGTTCGTCTGCGTTTACCTCGGCTGGCTGCCGAATTGAATTCAGTCGCCGGGCGCCAGCATGGCTTCCGGGCGAACCAGCGCATCGAACTCGCTGGCGCCGACGAGGCCCGAGGCGAGCGCCTCTTCCCGCAAGCTCGTTCCGTTAAGATGCGCGGCCTTGGCGATCCTCGCCGCATTGTCGTAGCCGATCCTTGGCGCGAGCGCGGTGACAAGCATCAAGGATTGCCGGATCAATTCGTCGATCCGCTTCCTGTTCGCGGCAATCCCTTCGACGCAATAGCGCCGGAAACTGTCCGCGGCGCCCGCGAGGAGGGCGAGGCTTTCGAGAAACGCGAATGCGATGACCGGCTTATAGACGTTGAGCTCGAACTGGCCCTGCGAACCGGCGAACGCGATCGTCGCCTGGTTGCCGAAAACCCGCGCGCAGACCATGGTCAGCGCCTCGGCCTGGGTCGGATTGACCTTGCCCGGCATGATCGAGGAACCCGGTTCGTTTTCCGGCAGGACCAGCTCGCCGATGCCGCATCGGGGGCCGCTCGCGGCGAGCCTAATGTCGTTGGCGATCTTGAAGAGGCTTGCCGCGATGGTTTCGAGCGCGCCATGCGCGAAGAGCAAGGCGTCATGGCAAGCGAGCGCCTCGAATTTGTTCGGCGCGGAGACGAACGGAAGCGCGGTAATGGCCGCGATCTTCGCCGCGAAGGCCTCGGCAAAGCCCCGTTTGGCGTTAAGCCCGGTGCCAACCGCCGTGCCGCCCTGGGCAAGCCGGTACAGCCCCGGAAGCGTCGCCGCGAGCCGTTCGAGCCCGAATTCGAGCTGCGCCGCGTAGCCCGAAAATTCCTGTCCGAGCGTCACCGGCGTCGCGTCCTGAAGGTGCGTGCGACCTAGCTTGACGATCGCGGCAAAAGCCTTCGATTTCGCGAGCAGGGCCTGATGGAGCGCGCGCAAGGCCGGTTCGAGCCCCTGCTTGATTTGGCGGACCGCGGCGATGTGCATCGCGGTGGGAAAACAATCGTTCGAGGATTGTCCGAGATTGACGTGATCGTTGGGATGCACCGGATGTTTTGCGCCCCGCGCGGCGCCGAGTATTTCATTGGCGCGATTGGCAATGACCTCATTGACATTCATGTTGGTTTGCGTTCCCGACCCCGTCTGCCAGACCCGCAAGGGAAATTCGGCATTGAGACGCCCGGTTTCGATTTCGCGGGCGGCGGCGGCGATCGCGGAACATATGCCGGCCGGCAAAAGCCCGAGATCGCGATTGACCTCGGCGGCAGCGCGCTTGACGATCGCCAAGGCATGAATGATCGCCAACGGCATGGTTTGCGAGCCGATCGCGAAATGCACGAGGGAGCGTTGCGTCTGCGCGCCCCAATAATGCTTCGCGGGCACCTCGACCGGCCCGAAACTGTCGGTCTCGATCCGCGTCTTGTTAACGTTCATCCATGCAATTCTCCGCGCTCGCTCGCAACCGCTTTTGAAGCGCGGGGCGGCGCGAGGACAAAAACAGGCGATAGCCCTGTCACTCGCCGTCGCCGCGCACGTAGCGCTGACCGGCGGCCGCGGGATCGATCGCCCGCCACTCGCCATCATGTCCGAATTCGATGCCGGAAGTGATCGACAACATCTCGGCGAGACGGCTTCTGGCGCGGTTGACGCGGCTTTTCATGGTCCCGATCGCGCAGCCGCAAATCCCCGCCGCTTCTTCGTAGGTCAGGCCCGAGGCGCCGATCAGAATCAAGGCTTCGCGTTGATCGCCCGGAAGTTGCTGGAGCGCGGCGCGAAAGTCGAGCAGGTCCATATGGCCGCTTTGCGCCGGGGCCGTCGCGAGCTTGGCGGCAAAGGTGCCGTCGGGATCGGCGACTTCACGCCGCCGCTTGCGATATTCCGAATAATAAATGTTGCGCAAAATCGTAAACAGCCAGGCGCGAAGATTAGTCCCCTCGACGAACGAGCCGATGTTGCTCCAGGCCTTCACCAAGGTTTCCTGGACGAGATCGTCGGCGCGATCGAGATTGCCGCACAGGGACACCGCGAATGCGCGCAGATTGGGGATCACCGAAAGGAGGTCGGCGGTGATCTGCGAGCCTGCCGCGGGTTCCCGCGAGGGCTCGTTCGCCGCCTGGATTTCCGCCTTTTCCTTATGCGCGGCTGTCACATGCCGTCCTTGCTTAACCGGGAGCGTGAGGCGCTTTCGAGCTGCCGCAAAAGTTCAAGAAAACGCCCTGGCACAGGTTGCGCCAAGACATCATCGTAGATGCTGCGCAAACGCAAACCGATTTGATCGGCGATCTCGGGCTTCGATGCCGGTTTCTTCACGCAGGAACCGCCAATAACTTCTTTTGCGGGCTCGGAGCACCCGGCTTCGCGCCGCTTGCCGGGGGTCTCGACGACTTTTGCGCCTCCCCTTTGGATCGATGGGGTTCTCGGTTTCGCCGGTTTCGTCACTGAAGCTCCCTCGCGACTGCACTTTTCATTCGTTTGTCCCGCAGTTGACGTTCGCCGCCCGATGCCGGGGAGTATTTTTGTTGACCAAGCGGCGCATCTGCGCCGCAAGTGCCCGCGGTTTGCCGGCGAATCGGAATTTGACTGATCCCTGTTGTGAAGCTTGGCTCGCGCGAGAAACCGGTTATAACCGGCTCGGTTCAACGCTTGACGAGCGAGATGGTTCCGCGCGGGGGAACTTTTCCCGGATATTGGGAATTTATCCGCCTGGCAGGATTTATCGCGGAATACAACGCGCAATAATAGGTGTTTCCATGCCAATATCCCAGGCAATCTCCTCGCATATCCCCTATCTGCGCCGGTTTTCACGGGCTCTGACGGGGACGCAGGCCGGGGGAGACGCTTATGTGCTCGCGACGCTGGAGGCCATCGTCGCCGACCCGGCCGAGTTTTCGAAATGCGCCGATCCGAGAACGGCGCTTTACCGCCTGTTCCTCAAGGTTTGGGGGACGGTGCCGGTCAACGATCATGTCGATCAGGCCTCGTTCACCGGTGACGAAGCGGGGGCGCATCGCAATCTCGAAGCGATGACATTGCGTCCTCGTATCGCCTTCCTTCTCAGCTCGCTCGAAGGCTTCGATACCACGG
>JBATYB010000329.1:0-5771 GCA_049673825.1 Methylocella sp.
CGCGCCAGCAGGCCGAGGACCAAGTGTTTCTCGTCAAGCAATACGAGGGTTCGGTCAAGCTTGATCAAGCCCAGATCGATAATCAGAAGCTGAACCTCATTTACGCGCGCATCGTTTCGCCGATCGATGGCCGCATCGGCCTGCGTTTGGTCGATCCCGGCAATTTTGTGCAGACCACCGACCCCGGCCTCGTGGTGATCGCCCAAATGCATCCGATCACGGTGATTTTCGTCGTGCCGGAGGACGATATTCCGGAAATCATGGCGGCGATGCGCGCTGGGAGGGCGCTCGAGGTCACGGCCTACGACCGCGCCAATGTCGCCCCCCTATCGGTTGGCAAAGTCGAGGCGCTCGACAGTCAGATCGATCCGACGACCGGCACGGTGAAGTTGCGTGCCAATTTCGATAATCTGGACGACAAGCTTTTTCCAAACCAGTTCGTCAATGCGCGGCTCTTGATCAAATCCTTGCGCGGCGTCGTGACCGTGCCTTCAAGCGCGGTCCAGCACGGCGCCCCTGGCACTTATGTCTATGTCGTCGGCGCAAATGACACGGTGTCGGCGCGAACCGTCAATCTTGGACCTCTGGACGGAGCGATGTATGCGGTTACTTCCGGCCTTGCACCAGGGGAGAGAATCGTCGTCGATGGCGCCGACCGTTTGCGCGACGGAGCAAAGGTGCTGACCGCCGCCGAGGGGTCCAATGGCGGCGGCACGGCGCCGCCGGCGGACGCCGTGGCGACCGGCAAAAAACGCCTCCCAAGCCAGCATCCAAGCGAGCCCGCCGGGCCTTCCGGGAGCAAGCCATGACTTGGCGCGAAACTTGGCGCGAACCGGCGCCCCGCGCTAGGGGTTAAAGTCTGACACTTGGTACCCCACTGCGAAGGTGTGCCTCAGATGGAAAGGAGCCGTCCCGATGTCGATAGTCAGCACCTGCCTCTGGTTTGGGAAAGATGCAGATTTGGCCGTCCGCTTTTATGTCTCGCTCGTGCCCGGCTCCAGTCTGAAGCACATCCTGCGCTCGCCAGGGATTTGGCCCGGTGGCGAAGCGGGTGACGTGATTATGGTGAGCTTCACCCTCGGCGGACAGAGCTTCCAAGCGTTGAACGGTGGCGCGCCAGCCAGTTACGGCACTGCCGCCTCGATCTCAGTGAAGTGCGCCGACCAAGCCGAGGTAGATCGGCTGTGGACGGCGCTCACCGCCGATGGAGGTTCGGAAATCATGTGCGGCTGGCTACGCGACAAGTGGGGCGTGCCTTGGCAAATCGTACCCGAGATCCTGCCGCGTCTGCTGGCCGACCCTGACCCAACCGTCTCGGCTCGTGTCTTCGCTGCCATGAACGAGATGGTTAAGCTGGACATTGGCGCCCTAGAGCATGCGGCTGCCGGATGAGGGAGGTGCATCTGCGTTGCTGGCTGGGCACGAAACACTACGACTGCCAGCAGCCGTTGGCCGTAAGTGCTCACGTAGCAGACGGTACCAAGTGTCAGATTTTGACCACTAGGGCCGGCCGATGAATCCATCGCGCATTTTCATCCTGCGCCCGGTCGCGACCACGCTTTGCATGGCGGCTATCATGCTCGCCGGCGGCGTTGCTTACAGGTTCCTGCCTCTCTCCGCCCTCCCGGAAGTGGACTATCCGACAATTGTGGTGCAAACGTTTCTTCCCGGCGCAAGCCCCGAGGTGATGACGTCTTCGGTGACCGCGCCGCTCGAGCGGCAACTTGGGGAAATGCCCGGCCTTAACCAGATGACGTCGTCAAGCTCGGCCGGCGCCTCGGTCATCACGTTGCAGTTCAGCCTGGACCTAAGTCTCGATGTCGCCGAGCAGGAAGTTCAGGCCGCGATCAATGCCGCCAACAATTTGCTGCCGAGCGGCCTGCCGACGCCGCCGATCTATGCCAAGGTGAACCCGGCCGACGCGCCGATCATGACTCTCGCGGTCACCTCCAAGACCTTGCCGTTGACCAAGCTCGAGGACATCAGCGAGACGCGGCTCGCGCAAAAGCTTTCGCAGCAGCCGGGCGTCGGACTGGTGAGCATCGGCGGCGGCCAAAGGCCGGCTGTGCGGATCAAATTCAATCCCGCCGCGCTCGCCGCCTATGGCCTCAATATCGACGATCTTCGCACCACGATGGCCAATGCCAACGTCAATACGCCAAAGGGGAGTTTCGACGGCCCGGCGCAAGCCTCGACGATCAACGCCAACGACCAAATCACTAGTGCCGCCGGCTACGGCACGCTCGTCATCGCCTACCGCAATGGCGGTCCGGTCCGCCTCTCGGACGTCGCCAGCGTCGGCCCAGGCCCTGAAAACACGAAGCTCGGCGCCTTGAACAATACGACGCCGGCCATAATCCTCAGCATCCGCCGCCAGCCGGGGGCGAACGTAATCGAGGTCGTCAATACGATCAAACGCCTTTTGCCGGCGATCGTGGCGAACCTCCCGGCCGCGGTTAACGTCGACGTGCTGAGCGACCGCACGACGACCATTCGCGCTTCCGTCGCCGATGTCGAGTTCGAACTGGCGCTGGCGGTGGCGCTTGTCGTCCTCGTGATCTTTTTGTTCCTGCGGACGCTTCCGGCGACCATCATCCCCAGCCTTTCAGTGCCCTTGTCGCTGGTCGGCACCTTCGTCGCAATGTACCTGTTGGGTTTCAGCCTCGACAACCTTTCGCTGATGGCGCTGACGATCTCGACCGGGTTCGTTGTCGACGACGCGATCGTGATGATCGAGAATATTGCCCGTTATGTCGAAGCCGGCGATCCGCCCTTGCAGGCCGCGCTCAAGGGTTCGGAGCAGATCGGTTTCACCAGAATTTCGTTGACCGTTTCCCTGTTTGCGGTGCTTATAGCGCTTTTGTTCATGGGCGAAGTGGTCGGCCGCCTTTTCCACGAGTTCGCGATCACGCTCGCGGTCACGATCGTGATTTCGGCGATCGTTTCCCTCACGCTCGTGCCCATGCTTAGCGCGCGGCTGATCCGGCATCGCCCCGATGCAAAGCGCAACCGCTTCGATCTCATCGGGGAGAGGGCCTTCAACGGATTGGTCGCGCGCTACGGCCGGGCGCTCGACATCGTGCTGCGGCACCAGCCGCTTACCCTATTCGTTGCCATCGCCACGCTTGGCCTCACAATCGTGCTCTATGTCGTGATTCCGAAGGGATTTTTCCCGGTGCAAGATACCGGCATGATCCAGGCGATTTCAGAAGCCCCGCAAAGCGTTTCCTTCGAGGCGATGGCCGGCCTTCAGCGGCAACTCGCCGAAGCGATCTTGCGCGATCCGGCGGTCGACAACGTGAGCTCGTTCATCGGCGTCGACGGCGAAAACCCCACGCTGAACAGCGGCCGGTTTTTGATCAGTCTCAAGCCCCGGGGCGAGCGGGCGCTCGGCGCCGGCGACATTGTCCGCCGCCTGCAGAACGAGGTTTCCGGGATCGCCGGCGTCTCGCTCTACATGCAGCCCGTTCAGGATCTCACGATCGATTCCAGCGTCAGCCGCGCGCAATATCATTTTATCTTGCAAGACCCGGATCCCGGTGCGTTTAAAATCTGGGTGCCCAAGCTGATGCAACGGCTCGGGCAATTGCCGGAGCTCAGCGACGTCGCCAGCGATATGCAGAGCCAAGGGCTCGCGGTCGATCTCGTCATCGACCGGGCGACCGCGGCCCGGTTCGGGATTACGCCGGCCAGCGTCGACAATGCGCTCTACGACGCATTCGGCCAGCGCATCATCTCGACCATCTACACCCAATCGAACCAGTACCGGGTCATCATGGAAGCCGACCCATCCTTGCAGCGCGCGCTGTCCAGCCTTTCCTCGTTTTACTTGCCCTCGTCGGCATCGGGCAGCAACGGGCAAGTTCCGCTATCCGCGATCGTCCACGTGAACCAGCGCCAAGGGCCGTTGTTGATTACCCATCTCGGGCAGTTTCCGGCCACCGCCATTTCGTTCAATGTCGCGCGCGGCGGCTCGCTCGGCGCCGCCGTGGGGGCAATCGAAAAGGCCGAGCAAGAGATCGGCCTGCCCGGCAGCTTCATCACCTCCTTTCAAGGCGCGGCCGCGGCGTTTCGCGCCTCGACGACCAACGAGCTGTTTTTGATTATCGCCGCCGTGATCACGATGTATATCGTTCTCGGCGTGCTCTACGAGAGCTTCATCCATCCGGTGACGATCCTCTCGACACTGCCCTCGGCCGGCGTCGGCGCGCTGCTCGCATTGATGGCATCGGGCCACGAGCTCGATGTCATCGCCGTCATCGGCATCATCTTGCTGATCGGCATCGTCAAGAAGAATGCGATCATGATGATCGATTTCGCCCTCGACGCCGAACGCTCCGAGGGGCTGGCCCCGCGCGAGGCCGTTTTCCAAGCCTGTCTCCTGCGTTTTCGCCCGATCCTGATGACGACTTTCGCCGCGATCCTGGGCGCGTTGCCCTTGATGCTCGGGACCGGCACCGGCTCGGAGCTCCGCAATCCGCTCGGCATCGCCATCGTCGGCGGGCTCGTCGTGAGCCAGGTCCTGACGCTCTTCACGACGCCGGTGATATACCTCTATTTCGATCGCTTGGCGGCACGGCTGGCGGGCGGACGAACTCCGCTGGCCGCCGGCGAGGCTCAGGGATGAACCCGCAGCTTCGCCCATGGTTCGCAGGCGCCGCGGCACGCGCTTTTTTTCGATGTAATTAGGCATTGACAGGCCATTACGAATAACTTATATTCCTGCCAGTTCATCGGGAGAAACGCGGTTTGACATCGTTAATCCCTCTTCCCCGTCCCCCTCTTCCCCTTCCGTTGGGGTGATCCCTGCGGTTCGGTGATGTTCCAAGGAGAAGCTTCATGAAGTGCATTAAAAAAACTCCGGAAAGGTGATCCATGTTGAAGCGGACTGTAACCACCAAGGTGCTTCGGATAAGCATTGAGGTCAACGAAAAATTCGTGGGTATTGCTTCTGGGGGTGGCAATGGCCTGCGTGAGGTAGCCAAAATATACGTCTGTCTAGAGGCTATCCAATGCAAGATAAGAAGTACGCATCCAGAGTTTTGGAACGTCGGCTACAGCGCGAGTGGCATTCTTCAGTCCTTTGCCACGCTTAAAAATGGCACGCCAATTTGGCGGCTCTATCCAAACCATCGCTATTGCATCGCCCTCCTGGCGGAGCTGGATGGAGACATACACGTGCTGGACGTTTGCAACAAAGCCGAAATCGGTTCGGTTGAACTAAGCTGGGTGGAAGGGAAGAAGGTTTAACGATGTCAAACAGCGCCCGAGGATTCATGGCTGGGCTCAAGCGTCCGGCAGGAGAAAGATAGAAAGATAGAGAGAAAGATCATGAATCAGAAGGTGAAGGGGTTTGTGACCCTCGAGCAGCTTGGGCACAACCTTGCAGCAGTTCCGGGCATGTCGGAGATTATCGAGGAAGAGCGCGTCGCCTTGCAAGCGGCAGAGTTTATCCAAGAAGCTCGAACGTCCGCTAATTTGTCCCAGGCCATGCTCGCCAAAAAGCTCCGTGTCACGCAGGCGCGGATCTCACAGATGGAAAAAGGCGAAGGCCCCCTCGGTCCTTCAATCACCATACTCGAGCGTGTCGCAAGAGCTTGCGGGGGAACCCTGCGCCTCTCCTTCTATCACAATCGCGAGCACGAAGCGCGAAAGCGTGAGCACGCATGAACCGTACATAAAAACATCGCCGCCTCACGCACGACATTAGATAGGTGCCCTCGCACCAAGGGCACCTATCACCTCAATGCTTTCATGACATATCATGACAT
>JBATYB010000330.1:0-7111 GCA_049673825.1 Methylocella sp.
GATTTCTACTTATATTCGTATTTTTGGCATTGCGTTTAGTTTGATGACTGTGACATCTGTTTTATGCGTGCTGGGTATATTCATATTTACATCGAGGCAAAAGGATGTGATTCGTGACGAAGTTGTCGCAGACATAAAATTTACTCGCCAGGAAGTTGCTAAAGAGTTTGTAAGTGCTGTGGTAAGCTGTATTTCTCCTCAAATTGTACCTGATCAAATTCCAAGGAGCACCAATTGGACGAATGCATTATGACGGTAATAGCGACTTGCTATCCGCCCAAAGAGCCAAATGAAAATAACGAAGACCCGAAATGGACATACGAATTCCCGTGTAAAATTAAAATTAATGGCTTGAGGCGTATTTTAGGTGGTGAAGTGAAATTTGGCGATATTGAGATTTGCAAAACTGCCATAGTTACAGGTGTAATCGCAGCTATAGGTAGTTGTAGGACGTCTATAAATTACAAAACGTGCCTAATAAGTTCTGTTTTTGCGACCGAAGACGTAAAGAAGGAAATTGATGAGCCAGTAAAATTTCGGTATATCGATTATAAATAGTTTATTATTATCAAATTTATCTCGAAAAAAGCCGGTAGGTGCACGATTTAGAATAATACTCGCATAAACGTAATATGACATGGAGGAGAAGGTGAGCGCAAATCAGGATCAAAGTTCCAGAGGCGTAATTATCATTATTGCGTGTGCGGGCGTCTTATCGTCGTTAGTTGTCTTATATTCCTTGCATCTATTCTTTCAGCGGTCACTGGGCGACCCGTTTTTTGAAAGCGAAGAGTATATGGTTTTTAAAGAAGGTATCGCTGTAAAAAATATTCGTCGGGGAATTGCCGAAGAGTTCGTAGGTGCTGTGGTAGATTGTATTTCCCCGCCAATGGTGCCTGGTCAAAATTTAACGGACCAGCAAGTAAACGAACGCGTCATGACAGCACTGGAAAACTCTGCTGCGTCGAACGAAAACACCAAAAATCGGAAATGTGAGAATAAAAACCCGCATTGGACATTCGAATTGCCCTGCAAACTAACCATAAATAGGTCGCCATACAAGCTCAGAGGGGAAGTAAAATTGGGTGATATCAATATTTGTAAAACGGCCATAGCGACAAGCATACGTTCTTCCGCTGGTAGTTGTGCGGCATCTAGTGATTTCCCAACGTGTCTAGTAAGTTCTGTGCTGGCGAATGATGATGTAAAGAAGGAAATCGATAAGCCGGTCGAAATTCAGCCGATTAACTCGAAATAGTAATCTGTTGCGGGCTTCGATGGTGGAACACCCTAAATATGGAATGGCGGGACGACGGCCTCATCATCGGCACAAGAAAGCATGGCGAGACGAGCGTCATCGTCGAGGCGATGACCCGCGCGCATGGCCGCCATTTCGGGCTTGTCAGGGGCGGCCGCTCCAAGCGCATGCAGCCGTTGCTGCAACCAGGCAATCACGCCGAGCTCGTGTGGCGGGCGCGGCTCGACGAGCATCTCGGCACGTTTTTGGTGGAGCCCGTGAAATTGCGGACGGCGCGTTTGATGGCGAGCGCGGAAGCGCTGCACGCGGTTTGTCTCGTCGCGGCCTTGCTGCGCCTTGGCCCCGAGCGCGATCCGAATCCGGCGCTTTATGAGACGGCGATGCGGATTGTCGGCGGCATCGACAGACCTGAGATATTGCCGCCGCTTATCGTGCGCTTCGAGGCCAAGATTCTTGCCCAAATGGGGTTCGGCCTCGATCTCGAGACATGCGCCGCGACGGGCGCCACCAACGATCTCGCTTATGTGTCGCCAAAGTCCGGACGTGCCGTGTCGAAGGCGGCGGGCGAGCCATACAAAGCACGGCTTCTGCCGCTGCCGGCTTTTCTGCGGGGCGACATCGCGGCGCCGTCTCCCGCCGACATAAGGAATGGTTTCAGACTGACCGGCTTTTTTTTGCTGCGCGATCTTTTCGGCCCGCGCGGGCAAAGCCTGCCGGAGGCGCGCGGCGCCTATCTTGCCGAGCTCGAAAAGCGCTTCGGCTCGGCCGCGTGAACTTCCCAAGCTACTTGATCTTAGTTTCCTTGAAGTCGACGTGCTTGCGGACGACCGGATCGTATTTCTTGAACGCCAGCTTTTCCGTCTTGGTGCGGGCGTTTTTCTTGGTCACATAGAAATAGCCCGTGTCCGCCGTGGACAAAAGCTTGATCTTGATCATTGCGGCCTTCGCCATTCACTCGTTCCTTCGTGCGGTGCAGTCGCGCGGCCCTGGCCAAGCCCGGACGTGTTGAGCAAGCCGCGACCATACGGATCGCGCTCCGCTTGTCAATAAATGGACGCCGGCTTCCCGCGAAATTAGATCATCGACAAACTCACTAGGTTTGGACTTCCGGCTTAAGCATTCCTATCTTTAGAGCGGCCCTTCTTCCAGCATTTGGGAGCCAAGAATGTCGCGGCCACTCATCCTCCTCGGGCTCATCCTGGTGGCGGTCGGTCTACTATGGCGGTGGATCGGCGTGCTCCGGCTTGGGCGTCTGCCGGGCGATATCGTTGTCCAGCATCAGAACTTCACGTTCTATTTCCCGGTCGCTACTGGGCTCCTGATCAGTGTGGTCGTGACGCTGGTTCTGTGGTTCACCGGCCGCTGAACCATTCGTCCGCACCGGCCTTAATTGGGTATGGGCCAAAGGACTCTCGGGGCGGATCCTTGACGGCGCGGCATCGGCACGGCACGGCGCGCCTATTCCCGGACGATCCGGGGGGCGAATTGGGCACGCACCGGAGCCGCAAAACTTTGCCGCCGCCCGGCGATGGCATGACGCCTCTGGTTCAACCGCCTCAGGCGGCGAAACCAGGAATTTTTGGTTTCGCGCATGCTCGTTCTCGCGCTTGCGCTGGGAATGTTGACGCGGCTCGCTCCCCCGATTGCTGCCGGGAGATCTTCGGCGCTCAGCGCGAGCAACCCTCATATCGCGGAAACGTTACTGGACATTCGCGGCCGAGGGGACAGAATTATTGCAGACTCTCCCCTCTTGGTCCTCGGGGGGGCCTAAAAGTAAGGGGCCGCGCCTTTATCCGGGCGCGGCTCCGATTTTTGGGCAAGGCGGCGAAAAAATACCGCACCGTCAAATTTTCGCCGCGCCGCGAACGGCTAAGCGTAGCGCTTCAGATCGATCCGATTCGAACCTTGCCATGCGCTTCAGATTGACCCCGCCGGGCGCTCCCGTCTTATTTGTCTCGCTTATCCTGGCCGTTGCCGCCGTGGCGACCCTTTACACCCGTGTTCCGCTCGCGGGGCATTATATCGGCACACATCGATTCTGGGTGCTGGCGGCGGCTTATGCGGCGTTGCTCGCGGGCGTGCTTTTCGAGGGGCTGTAGCACGGCGGGCGTAGGTTGCATCGGCGCCGTTGTAAAGGCGATCGGGCTTCCCGGCCCCGATGGAATTCCTGCCACCCGGCCGCTCAAAATATCGGTTCAATGAGTTGCGGACAATGCCTAACGGCAATGGCGCAAAAGTTTGGCAAGGCGAGCCTAAGTCAGCCTAAATTCGCTTTGCGTTCCTCCGTCCTTCAAAAAGCCATGCCGCACTGACGCTTCCCAATAGCGCGGCCAGGCCCAAGACGCCGATCGCGAGCGGCATCACGCCCACGCCTTTCACTTCGCTGGCCCCAACGCGCCTGATCGCCGCATAACCGGCGCCGCCATACACCGGACTCTCCCCAATCGCGACAAGACGCGGCAGGGAGATTTCGCTGTTCTCCGCATTGCCGATCCGGCGCACCGTGCCTCCCGTCGCTTGCGCGAGGGGTTTCAGCCTGTCCGGGGTCGAGACAACTTCCTGGAACTCGCGTGGATTTTCCGGCCCAACATTGGCGAGAACCGATAAATTTCCGTCGCTTAGGCGGTAGAGACCGAGTTCCGCCGCATTCACGCTCGCGCGGGAGATGCCCGGCTCGGCCGGCGTCAAGCTCACCCTTTCCTCCGCGCCCGAAGGCGAGGCGACAGTGACCGGCGGGACATCGGCCTTCAGGCTCTGGCGTTCGATTTCGATGGTGTGCCCGCGCACATTGGCGCGCAAGGCCTCCTCTTCCAGTTCCGGCTCCTTCATCAGCCAATGCGCGAGCCTGCGCAAAAGTTCGAGGTGCGGGCCGCCGCCTTCGAAACCGCGCGCCCAGAGCCACATCTGGTCGGTGAGAAGCAGCGCCACCCGGCCCTTGCCCTCGCGCGAGAGAACGAGCAGCGGTTTTCCGGCGGCGCCGGACAAAATGCTGGTGCCGTGCATGACCTCGGCATTGACTTGGCGGAACCATTCGCTCCAGGCGGGCGGCTTTTGATCGGCGCCCGGCAAGCCGCGCGTCACCGGATGCTTGCCGCCATCTTCGGTGATCGCGGCGCGGAAGGCGCGCTCGGTCAGGGTGCCGTCCGGGCGCGCCGGCGCGATTCGCCCCAACGGCGAGTAATAGAGCCCTTCGGGGCGAGCGAAATCGGGACCCGCCGCGAGCATCAGCGCGCCGCCTTCGCGGACATAGCGGACGATATTATCCAAATAAATCAGGGGCAGGACGCTCTGATTCGAATAGCGGTCGAAGACGATGAGGTCGAATTCCTTGATCTTCCTGCCGAACAGATCGGCGGTCGGAAAGGCAATCAGCGACAATTCGTTGATCGGCGTTCCATCCTGCTTTTCCGGCGGCCGCAAAATGGTGAAATGCACGAGATCGACATTGGCGTCGGATTTGAGAAGATTGCGCCACATGCGCTCGCCCGCGTGCGGTTCCCCCGAAACGAGCAGAACCTTCAATTTGTCGCGCACGCCCTCGATCGTCAGCACCGCCTTGTTGTTGATCGCGGTCAGCTCGTCCGGCAACGCCTCGACCTCGAGCTCGACGACATTTGGGCCGCCATGTTCGATTTTGACCGGCACGCGAAGGCGCTCGCCGGGCGTCGCGACGATGGTTGCCACGGGATTGCCGTCGCGGCGAACTTTTAGCACGACAGGTTCGCTTTGGTCCGCGGTGTCGAGCACCCTTAACTCGATCGTTTGGTCCTTGCCGACTATCCCGAAGCGCGGCGCCTCCAAAAGCTCGATCCGCCGGTCGCGCTCGCCTTCGTGTCCGGTGATGAGCGCGTGCAGCGGCGCCTTGAAGCCGAGCGCGCTCGCCTCCGCTGGAACATCGTCGACGACCCCATCGGTGATCATGAAGACGCCGCCGAGGCGTTCCAAGGGCACATCGGCGAGCCCGGCGTTCAACGCCGCAAACAGCCTGGTGCCGTCGGCTTCGCTATCCGTGCGCCCGCTCTCGATCACGCGCACTTCGACATTGCCGAGCGCGTTGAGGCGTTTTTCAAGTTCGGCGCGAGCCTTTTCCGTCTGTGCGGGACGTTCGCCGATCGTCTGGCTGCCGCTTTGATCGACGACAATCGCCACGACTTCCTTCAATGGGTTGCGGTCTTCGTGGACCAAGGCGGGGCCGGTCATGGCCAAGAGGATCAAGCCAAGGCCAAGCGCGCGCAGAAAAGAGCCGAGTCCGCGTGCATAAAAGCCCAACCCAACGAGGCCAAGCGCGAGCACCCCCAGTGCGAGCAAAGCCGGCCAGGGCAGAAGCGGGGAAAACGAGAGATTGAACTGGCTCATTCAGCCTCGAAGTATTGCAGGTTCATTCTCGCGTGTATAGGCCGGCGCCGCGACGTTCAGGAAACCGGATCAAGGTCGATGCGAATTGGGTCCGCGTTGCGCCAATAGCAGCCATTTCCTACGGAGCTGACCTTAGCAAGAGCTTCGTCAGATACGGATGTGCCTGCCTAACCCACTCCGTTCGCTGCAATTCGGCAGCCGATGCGGCACCCACGTAAAGCATTCGTTTGTCATGCGTCACGGCAAATCTCAAGAGAGGATTGGGCGTTCACCCGGCGGATTTCGGTTAATGCACAAGGGCAACCACACTGTCTTGACTAGGAAACCAACGGGTGCAAGAGTAGGGGACGCCACCGGCGGCACGACAGTGAAGGACATGCAACGTCTCTTCTCCAATCCGCTCCTCGACGAGATGTTCAGCGACGTCTTTACTTGACCGCACCTGTCCGGCGGCAGAGTATTTTAGAAAGAAGGCAGAGAATGATTCACTGTGCCTCACCTTTGCGGAGGTTGCTTCGATGAGCGCCTGGAAGCTCCTGCCGGGCACAATTGCTTTTATCGCGGCCGCCATGAATTGGGGTACCTCAGCTCACGGGCAAAGTACCCCGGCACATGCCCAAAGCCTCTCGGCCTGTACCGCTGAAATGGCGCGGGGCACGGAATGCAGATGCGCGCTCTCTTCTTTGCATCCGATGCAGGTGGCCGTCGGCATGCTGGAAGTCGAAAAGCGCGTTCAAAAGATCAAAGGCCTGCGAGAGACAAACAAGCTCGAACAGTATGAACACTGTCAGCCGGAGCCAGTGGTCATCGGACCCAACGACCCGTCAACCGGCGCCCTGCGGTTCTACATCACGGACCATCACCACCTCGCACGCGCATTACTCGACGGTGGCGAGAGCGCCACCGAATGCACCATTGAAGATTCTCAGAGCGCGCTCCCGGAGCCGGACTTCTGGGGCCTTATGACGAAGGAAAAAAAAGTTTGGTTGTATGACGCGCAGGGCAAGCCGGTGACTTGGCAGCAGCTTCCAAAATCCCTGCAAGAGCTTCAAGACGATCCCTATCGCTCCCTCGCATGGGCGGTCGAGAAGCACAATGGATTTTATAAGCCTTGCTCGGATTTCGGGGAGTTCTTATGGGCCAACTTCTTCCGAACTCACAGAGCTGACGGCAAGCCCGGCGGGCCTATCGCTACGCCGGAAGAGATCGAGAAGAACCTGAAAAAAGTGGCGAAACTGGCGACGAAGTTGGCGCAATCCGAAGCAGCCAAGGGGCTTCCAGGGTATAAGAAGGGAAAGCCGCTGCAATGTCAGCCCGTGCCACCTGGCTGTGGAAAAGACTAATTCCGCCAAGTGGCTCGTGGTGAGGTGATAGGAAATCTAGGGGGGTGGCATGAACATAAAAGCGCTTTCTCTGCTTCTTGGCCTCGTGATCACGCTGGCTTTAGGCGCCAGTGGGGCACCGGCGCGGGACTATGCCCCCCGGGGTGAGCTTGTG
>JBATYB010000331.1:0-3030 GCA_049673825.1 Methylocella sp.
GACAAACTCGCCAGAAACTTCTTTTCCGCCCTCTGCCTTGTGGCTACTTTCGCCTATTGGCTATGATTTATTTGAGTCCGAACCCTAGAGTCATGCCGCTTGCCCGCGGATGCGCGCTCTCCTTTGCGCTCCGGTCCGGGCGTGCTATGAGCGATCGGCAGCTCTCGACCGGCGCTATATTACAAAAATCCTTTTTCCGCCCGAGCTCCTGCGGCGGCGCCGCGAGGCAAGCCGCCGCCGCGAGGCAAATTACGGAGTTGGCATTGGCTTTGATCACGCGATCCTCGCTCGACGAAGCGCTCACTTTTGACGATGTGCTGCTTCTGCCGGGTCATTCGGCGGTCCTGCCGGGTGCGGCCGAACTGAAGACGAAACTCACCTCCACGATCAGCTTGAACATTCCGATCGTCTCTTCCGCCATGGACACGGTCACCGAGGCGAAGCTCGCCATCGCGCTTGCCCAGGCCGGCGGGATAGGCGTCATTCATCGCAATTTCGATCCCGCCGAACAGGCCGAGGAAGTTCGCAAGGTCAAGCGCTACGAAAGCGGCATGGTGGTCGATCCGATCACGATTTTTCCAGATGAAACCCTCGCCGGTGCTCTAGCGCTTATGCGCCGGCACGGAATTTCCGGCATTCCCGTGGTCGAGCGCGGCCCAAGCGGGAAACCGGCGAGGCTATGCGGCATATTGACCAACCGCGACGTCCGGTTCGCCGATAATCCGTTGCAGCCGGTCAGCGAGCTGATGACCAAAAACCTCATCACGGTCCGCGAAGGCGTGAACGAGGACGAGGCGCGCCGCCTCCTGCATCAGCATCGCCTGGAAAAGCTTATTGTCGTTGACGACGATTTCCGCTGCGTCGGCCTGGTGACCGTCAAGGACATGGAAAAGGCGACGCTGTATCCGGCCGCCTGCAAGGACGCCGAGGGCAGACTCCGGGTCGCCGCCGCCTCGACCGTGGGCGACCAAGGTTACGAACGCGCGCTCATGTTGATCGATGCCGGCGCCGATTGCATCGTGGTGGACACCGCGCATGGCCACGCGCAGGCCGTGTTGGCTCAAGTCGCGCGATTGAAGCTCGCATCGAACAAGGTCGCGCTCGTCGCGGGCAACGTGGCGACCGCCGACGGCGCGAAGGCGCTGATCGACGCCGGCGCCGACGCGATCAAGGTGGGCATTGGCCCTGGCTCCATCTGCACGACACGGATCGTCGCCGGGGTCGGTGTGCCTCAGCTCACCGCGATCATGGATTGCGCCGAAGCCGCGCGGGCCGCCAATGTCCCGGTCATCGCCGATGGCGGCATCAAATATTCCGGCGATGTCGCCAAGGCGATCGCGGCGGGCGCCGGCTGTGTGATGATCGGTTCGCTTTTCGCCGGAACGGACGAGAGTCCGGGCGAGGTCTATCTTTATCAGGGCCGTTCGTTCAAATCCTATCGCGGCATGGGTTCGGTCGGCGCGATGGCTCGCGGTTCGGCGGATCGCTATTTCCAGCAGGACATCGCCGATCAATTGAAGCTCGTGCCCGAGGGCGTCGAGGGACAGGTGCCCTATCGCGGCCCGGCCTCGGCGATCCTGCACCAGCTGGCCGGCGGATTGCGCGCCGCCATGGGCTATGTCGGAGCCCCGGACATCGCGGAATTCCAGGCGCGCGCGCGGTTTGTTCGAATTTCATCGGCTGGCCTGCGCGAGAGCCATGTGCATGATGTAGCGATCACAAGAGAGAGTCCGAATTATCCGGCAGGCGAGTAAAAGATTCGGACCGATGGGATTTCCCGGCAAGACTTGGCAGAGAAGTTTCACTTGCCGGAAAGGGAACGAGTTGAGCGCAAGGAATCGCTCAACGACTCGGATAAAATTTATCCGGCATTCGGTGCATTTGCAAATGATTTACCCGCAAGCAGGCGGAGCTGCTGGCGGAGATCGGATTTGAACACGACGCCGGCAATCGTGCGATCCATAGCGATGAGGTCGGCGACATTCACGAATTCCGAGACTCTTGTGACCGGCATGGAATGACCCAATCGCTCCCTCAAAACAATACACCAAGCGTTTCCGTCCTGACCGAGCCTTAGGGCTGAAACAGGATTCGCGCGGCGCGGCCAATGGAGGATAGACCGTGCAGGTTGTGATGCTGCTCTATCCGCGCTTGACCCAGCTCGATCTCACCGGGCCTTACGACGTGCTGGCGCGGTTCAAGGAATTGACCCTGCATCTCGTCTGGAAAAATCTTGATGCGGTCACCGATGTGAACGGCCTGCGAATCCTGCCTACTGACACTCTCGCTGATTGCCCACAGGCGGATATTGTTTTCGTCCCCGGCGGACCGGGGCAAATCGCGCTTATGGAAGACAAAGAGGTTCTCTCCTTTTTGCGCCGGCAGGCGAGCGGCGCCCGCTATGTGACCTCGGTTTGCACCGGATCCCTTGTTCTGGCTGCCGCGGGGCTCCTCACCGATTATCGCGCCACCTGCCATTGGCTTTCGCTCGATCAGCTTGCCTATTTCGGCGCGGTGCCGGTCAGCGAGCGCGTCGTGATGGACCGTAACCGGGTGACCGGCGCGGGCGTGACCTCGGGCATCGACTTTGCCTTGACCCTGGCGGCCTGTCTCTTCGGCGAGGAGCGCGCAAAACGCGCGCAGCTTGCCATGGAATATGATCCAAAACCGCCTTTTGTCGGGGGAACGCCCGCGAGCGCCGGTCCGGAGCTGGTGGCTGCTTTGCGCGCGGAAAACACCAAGTTTCAGCGGGAGCGCGAGACGGTCGCGCGCCGCGCCGCCGCCGCTTTGCGGATGGATCGAGAGGATATCCCAAGGCGATAGGGCGGCGCGCACCGCTTGGAAATTACCTCGGATAAGCCGCGCCGCTTGCCGGGCGCCGTTTTTCCGTTGTCGCGGAGGAGCCAAAATGGACCGGCCTTTGCGGCGCCCGGGGATTCCCCCGCCGGTCCTCTTTAGCCATGAACAGAGGTATGCTTAACCCATCGGCGCTCGGCGCGGCCTTGGCCCTTGCGCCGGTCCGGGTCGTCC
>JBATYB010000332.1:0-8771 GCA_049673825.1 Methylocella sp.
TCCGGAAGCAGCCGCGCCACCTCCCCGCAAACGGTCAGGCCGCCGAGGCCGGAATCAAAGACGAGAATTTTTGGCGCGCGCGACATGGCTAAAGCCAACAAAACCCCGGGTTCGTCCGGTAGCGGATTCCGGCGCCGGGAGCGAATGGCATGGCGGAGGATCAAGGCAGATTTTGGTTAACGGCTGGTTGAACCAAAATTGCCTCCGCTGGGGCGCGGCGAGCTATTGCTCCTCTCGTCGCACGCTAAGACAATAAGCGCGTGGTTTTATACCATGCGATACTCGTCCGGGAAGGATGATACATGCACGACGCGGCCAACGACGTTATCGAAACCCGTGTCCCAGCCCGTCTCGATCGTCTTCCATGGGGAAGATTTCATACGCTGGTGGCCGTGGCGCTCGGAATTACCTGGGTGCTCGATGGCCTTGAAGTCACGCTTTCCGGATCGATCGCGGGCGCCCTCGAAGCGAGCCCCCACCTGCATTTCAGCGCGTCCAACATCGGCCTAGCGTCGAGCTTTTATCTCACCGGCGCTGTCATCGGCGCGCTTGGCTTTGGATGGATGACCGACCGGCTCGGCCGCAGGCTGCTATTTTTTATCACCTTAGGTCTCTATTTAATATCCACGACCGCTACCGCTTTGAGCTGGAACCTGGAAAGCTTCTGTCTGTTCCGGATGCTGACCGGGGCCGGAATAGGCGGTGAATACAGCGCGGTGAATTCCACGATTCAAGAAATGATCCCGGCGCGCTATCGTGGCTGGACCGACCTTGCCATCAACGGCTCGTTTTGGATCGGGGGCGCCCTGGGAGCGGCCGGATCAATTATCCTTCTGGATCCCGCCCGCCTCGATCCCGGCGTCGGCTGGCGGCTGGCGTTCCTGATCGGCTCCGCACTCGGACTCGCCATTTTTTTTCTGAGGACGTGGATCCCGGAAAGCCCGCGCTGGCTCGTCATTCACGGACGGCAGACGGAAGCCGAAAAAATCGTCGATGAAATCGAAACCAGATTCCGCTTGCGCGGGGTGAGCTTTCCAGACGCGTCGACGCTCAAGCCAATGCTGTTGCGGGCGCGCACCCACACGCCGCTGCGGCAGGTCTTTCAAACGCTTTTCATCGCTTTCAGAGGGAGAACCCTCCTGGGACTCACGCTCATGATCGCACAGGCGTTCCTTTATAATGCAATCTTCTTCACCTATGCTCTCGTTCTGACGAATTACTATCATGTGCCGCCGTACCGTGTCGGATGGTACATCCTTCCCTTCGCGCTTGGCAATGTGGTTGGTCCACTGGTCCTTGGTCCGCTATTTGATTCGATTGGCCGCAAACCCATGATCGCCTTCACCTACGCCGCTTCCGGTTTGCTCCTTGCCGGCAGCGGCTGGTTGTTCGCGGATGACCTTCTCGACGCGGGGGAGCAGACGATGGCCTGGACGGTAATCTTCTTTTTTGCGTCCGCCGCTGCGGGCGCCGCCTATTTGACGGCATCCGAGATTTTTCCGGTCGAAATTCGGGCGCTGGCCATAGCCTTCTTTTACGCGGCCGGCACCGCCATTGGCGGAGTGGGAGCGCCGTTCCTATTTGCGAGCTTGATTGAAACCGGCTCGCGCGCCAGCGTTTTCGGCGGCTATCTGTTTGCTTCGGGGCTCATGGTCTTGGCCGCCATCGTCGAGATGATTTGGGGCGTGGCAGCCGAGCGCAAGCCGCTTGAGGCGGTCGCGCGGCCCCTGTCGCTGGCGCAAGATTGAATAGGCGACCGGCGATATAGTCGGATAAGGCGCCGGCCGCGATTATCGGATGTCCACATATGACAGGGCCATCAGAAGATATTCAGCAAATGTCCATCGGCATCGATGGCCGCGATGAGCTTGTGATAATGATAATGCAAGACAGCCTTCAACGCATAGGCTTGCAGCACAAACGGCTCGGGACGTCGCCGCACCACGTTGAAAAAGGCGCGCCGATAGTGGCGACGAAGATCGGCTGCCTCCACCGCGGTTTGCAGCTTGAAAAAGATGAAACCTGCGTAAAGCATCGCTTCCGCATACTGAATGAACCGGCTGAATGGCCGGCTGCGCAAATGAGCGTTGCGGGCGGCGCCGGTTTTCAGACCGCCTTCGAGAAAGAGTGAATCCACACGGGCGAAATAGGCTTGCGGATCATAAAGTGCATGCAGCACCCGCAAATATCCTTCCCGCAAGGCGTCGCGGCCCATACCGAGAGGAATGACGTTCGTTCCGTACGGCGTCCGATCGGCGGGATCGAGCCGATTCTCGCCGGCAAGCCTTGCGTAGAGTGGTGTCTTGGGGATCGCGGTGAGCATTCCGACCGAGGTATGGATCACACGGGCCTGCTCGACGAAACGGATCTGCCGATCGAAAATGTCCAAGCCGTCATGGTCGAAACCGACGATCATACCACTCCAGACCTCGAGCCCGTTGGCCTGGATGGCGTGCACCTTTTCTACTATGCTGCGCTCCTTGCCGCGCAGGTTTTGCAGCTTGCTCGTTTCACGCAACGATTCCTCGTTGGGCGTTTCAACGCCGACAAAGACGTAACGGATATTTGCCTCGTCCATGAGGCCCATGAGCTCTTCATCGTCTGCCAGATCAAGCGAAGCCTCCGCAAAAAATGCCACCGGATAATCATGCGCCTTCTGCCAGGCGATGACTTCGCGGAGAATGTGTTTTATCGCCTTCTTATTGCCGATCAGATTGTCATCAACGATGAAGACGCCACCGACCCCACTTAAACGGCGAATCGCCTCCAGTTCGGCAATAATCTGGGGTATCGTCTTGAGGCGCGGACGACGGCCGAAGGTCACAATGATGTCGCAAAACTCGCAGGTGAATGGGCAGCCGCGCGAGAACTGCACCGGAGTGATGACATATTGGTTCATCTTCAAAAGGTCATAGCGAGGCGGCGGCACTTTGCTCATGTCGGTGCGCTCCGCCTGCTCGTAGCGCCTGACATGTTTCCGTTCGGCCCAATCGGCAAGAAATTGCGGCCAGGTCTCTTCGGCTTCCCCCACGAATATGACATCGGCCAACGCGCCGAAATAATCCTCCTGCACGCTGACCCACGGACCGCCGACGACCGTGAAGCAGCCCCGCCCTTTCAATTCCTTGAGAATTTCAGTCGTTCGGAATCTCTGCACCGTCATTCCCGTAACGCCGACGATGTCGGCCTTGGCACAAAGAGCAAAATCGATATCTTCGACATTCTCATCGATTAAAGTGATTTTGTGCTCCGCGGGCGTCAGAGCCGCAAGCAAGGGCAGGGCTGAAACCGGCATATTCGCGCGCTTGCCAAGCTTGGCACATAGGTGGAGGGCGTGCTCCATACCCCAATAGCTCATTTCGAAACGCGGATTGATCAGCACGATATCGACCATGTTCATATCCTCCCGTGATCGGAGCGACGCGATTGCCGAGGCCGCTGAAGAAGCAGTGGGTAGGGTAGATCGGGTATAATCTGGTGCAAGGACATCTGCGGAAACTAGGGCCAAGAGAATTGCGGTCAAGTGGACCAGGAAGCCTGAGCCAAGACGAGTCTAGAATACGTTTGGATAGATATATTCCGCGATGATGCGCTGGAGCAAAAAAATCAACAAAAGCAAAATAAGAGGCGAGATATCTATGCCGCCGAAATTTGGCACCGATCCCCGGATCGGGCGCAGCAGCGGTTCCGTCAACGCGGTCACGAGGTTCCAAATCGAGCGCACGACGTCATTATAGCGGTTGACGACGTTGAAGGCGACGAGCCAGGAGAGGATCACCGCGGCGATCACCACATAGGTATAAAGCTGTAGAACCACTAAAAGCACGTCGAGAATAGCGCGCATGGGAACTCCGGACCGCTTGCCTGGACTAAGCTCGTTTACGCGGCCCGGCCCTCGCTGGCAAGTGGGCGTGCCAGGTGCCGCGGTGTATTCGATGTCTAGGTCCAGCCGGCGGCAGCGCCCTTGCATGCGCTTTGCCACGCGCGTAAACAGCGGTTTTCGGGGCTGTAGCTCAGATGGGAGAGCGCTGCAATCGCACTGCAGAGGTCAGGGGTTCGATTCCCCTCAGCTCCACCATCCAAAGCCGGAACGTTTCGCTGTACTGCATGCATCGTCCGTTTTCGCATGGTCGAACCTAGATGAAAATCATGTCGAATTACGCCAACCCAGCCAATTTCTTGCGGCTTGCCAGGGTGTTCGTGCCTTTATCGGCCACGCTCACGGCCCTCTCGCTAGGCGTTGGCCTTTATCTCGCTTGGTTCGTTGCCCCTCCCGATTATCAGCAAGGCGAGACGGTCCGGATCATGTATCTGCATGTTCCCGCGGCCTGGCTTGCCACGTTGATTTATGTCGTCATGACCTCGGCGGCACTCGGCACGCTCGTCTGGCGCCATCCGCTCGCCGACGCGGCGCAAAAGGCGGCGGCGGCCCTCGGCGCCAGTTTCACCTTGCTCTGCCTTGGCACCGGCTCGCTCTGGGGCAAGCCCATGTGGGGCGCTTGGTGGGTTTGGGATGCGCGCCTTACCTCGGTTCTTGTGCTGTTCTTGATCTATCTCGCCCTTGTCGCCTTGTGGCGCACGATCGAGGATCCGGGCAAGGCCGCTCGCGCTGCGGCGATCTTCACGCTTGTCGGCGCGGTCGACATTCCGATCATCAAATTTTCCGTCGATTGGTGGAACACTCTGCATCAACCGGCCTCGGTCTTCCGCCTCGGCGGTCCCGCGATCGCGCCGTCCATGCTGTGGCCGCTCGTGGTGATGGCGTTCGCCTTCAGCTTTCTTTTCATCACGCTTTATCTCATGGCGATCCGCAACGAGATCCTCCGCAGGCGCCTGCGCCGCCTGTCGATCCTGGCGGCGGGCGCGCGGGAGCAGGGCCGCGCGGGCGCGTCCGCATGGGAGGCCGCTTATGAGCCATGATCCGCACTTTGGCTTCGTCGTCGCGGCCTATGCCTTCGCGTTGGTGATCGTGGCGGGAATGATCGTGACGATCTTGGCCGATTACAGGCGCCTGAAACAGGCGCTTTCGTCATTGTCGCGCGAGACACAACAAGACACGATTGTTGGTCGTGGAGATTTGAATCCGCAAACCCCGGACCCGGAAAGCTTCGAATAGATGACGGCAACCGTGCCCCGGCGAGAAGTGGAACCGCCTGCCACGCGGCGGCCGTTTCTCATTTTTGTACCCTTGGTGCTTTTCGGCGCGCTAGCGGCCCTGTTCGTGATCCGGCTCTATTCCGGCGAGGCGTCGCTTCTGCCGTCCGCGCTCATCGGCAGGGAAGTTCCGGCCTTTGCCTTGCCGCCCGTCGAAGGGCTCCCCGACAAGCCGGGATTTTCGGATGCGGATCTCCGGCAAGGCAAGGTGACGCTCGTCAATGTCTTTGCCTCCTGGTGCGTGCCTTGCCACCAGGAGCATGCGCTGATCATGCGGCTTTCCGCGGATTCTGCCCTTGCGCGCGCGGGCGTGCGCTTGTTCGGGCTTGCCTATAAGGACGATCCGGCAAACATCAGAGGCTTTCTCGCCGAGGCAGGCGATCCCTTTGCGCGGATCGGCGCCGACCGCAAGGGGCGAACCGCGATCGACTGGGGGGTCTATGGCGTGCCGGAAACCTTTGTTGTCAAAGGCGACGGCACGATCGCCTACCGTTTCGTCGGTCCCATCAGCGAGGACAGCTATCGGGATGTGATCTTGCCCGAAATTGAAAAAGCGCTGCGGTGACTCCGCGCAAACCCACAAGCCGGAGCGGGTTCCCGGCGGTCCCGATCGGACCAAAATTTTTCCCGTGAAACGAGACCCGTGGGCGGAGGTAGCCTTTTGTCCGGCGGAACGGCGCGAAGCGCCGGACGGGATGTCGAAGGCGGGGATTGTCGCGCTTTGAACATCGCCGGTTATGCGGCGAGCTTGCGCCGCCGTCGTGAACTTTGCCGGGGATTTCCAAAACCGCTCGGGCTCCTTGCCAGGCGCCACTAGCGTTTGACGTTGGCGGCGATGACCGCGAGATGGACCTGGAGTTTGGCCTTGGAAAGGCCGAGCCATCGCATGTGGCGCAAGCGGGAGCCGCGTTTCCAGATCCCGAAGATTTTTTCGATCCGCGCGCGGATGGCGCGCGCCGGGCGGCTATCCGGCAGGATGTTTCTGAACCAGATAGAATCTGAGTCCAAGAATTCGTGAACCGGCGGGATGGCCGAGGCCTGACGCATTTTCCGGCCACCCTCGTTATATCCCTTAGAGGAGATGTGTCCTTGACGCAGCTTTGCTTGAGGGGATTGTCGAGAGGAGACGAGTTTTCGGAGTTCTGCCTAGGCCGAGGCGGAGAGTGTGGCTTGAAAGCGGCACCTGACTGTTTTCTCGGCGTCAACCGGCTTTTGGGCTTGGTGTCGCCGCATTAAGTTAATAACCTTGCCGGACACCTGTTATTGATGACCAACTGGCCGAGGGGGCGGTGTCCGGAGCAACTGCATCCAATGTGGCCAATGCGCGCGCCTCGATGGAAAGCTTGGGCAGGCTTTTCGGGTGCGATCCTCGCCATCATTCCGGCCGCCTGCAGCGTGGGACCCGACTATCTGCGCCCGTCCGCGCCTGAACCCGCAGCCTACAAAGAGCTTAAAGGCTGGAAGCGCGCTGCTCCGCAAGACGGCATCGACCGCGGCCCCTGGTGGTCGGTGTTCCGGGATACGAAGCTCGATTCATTTGAGCCGCAAGTCGAAATCTCCAACCAGACCGTCGCCGCCGCCGAGGCGGCCTACCGGCAAACGCTCGCCGTCATCAAGGAGGCGCAGGCCGGCCTGTTTCCGACGGTCACCGTTAGTTATGACGAAACCAGGTCGCATTTCGGGGCGGCGGCAATTGGGAGCGCGCTGGGCACCGGTGTCACTAGAACGATCTTCACGCTGGCCGCCAATGGCACTTGGGATCTCGATTTGTGGGGCAAGATCCGCCGCACGGTGGAAAGTGACGTGGCCGGCGCCCAAGTCTCGGCCGCCGATCTCGCCAATGCCAAGCTCTCCGCCCAGTCCTTGCTCGCCACCGCCTATTACAATCTGCGCGCGGCGGATGCGCTGCAGGCTCTGCTCGATCGCACGGTCGCGTATTACAAGAAGACGCTGGCGATCACCAAAAATCAGTATGCCGCCGGCACGGTTTCGGAGGCCGATGTCGCCACCGCACGGACGCAGGTCTTGACCACGCAGGCAGAGGCGATCAACGTCGGCGTCATGCGGGCGCAGTTCGAACATGCGATCGCGGCATTGATGGGCAAGCCGCCGGCGGAATTAACGATCTCGGCCACGCCCCTTGGCTTCAAGCTTCCCAATATCCCGGTGAGCGTGCCTTCGACGCTGTTGGAAAGGCGTCCGGATATCGCCGCGGCCGAACGGATGATGCAGCAGGAAAATGCCTTGATTGGCGCCGCCATCGCCCTTTACTATCCCGACGTCAGCCTTTCCGGCTTGTTCGGTTTCACCGGAACCGGAGCCCTTACGATCTCGCTTGCCAACGAAATCTGGTCGGTCGGCGCTTCGGCCGCGCAAACCGTCTTCAACGGGGGCCTGTTCAGCGCGGAAGTCGAGGCGGCGGCAGCCAACTACGATCAAAGCGTGGCAACTTACCGGCAGACGGTTCTGACGGCCTTTCAGCAGGTGGAAGACGAGCTTGCCGCGGTTCGCATTTTGGCGCGCCAGCAGAAGGTCGCCGACGACGCGGTCAAGTCGGCACAAGAGGAGGTAAATGTTCTGCTCAATCAATATCAAGCCGGCACGGTTGCCTTCACCGCCGTTGTCGTCGCCGATGCAATGTTGCTTTCCAACCAAGTGTCCGCGCTGACGGTAAGACAGAATCGCTTTCTAGCCACAGTCGCCTTGATCGAGGCGCTTGGCGGCGGATGGGAAAGCGGAGTTCTGCCAAGCAGCGTGGAGTTGGAAAGCAGGAAGAATCCCTTCATTCCTCCAATTTAGGAAGGATTTGAGCCGCTATCCGCAGTGAAGATGAAGGCGGGTGAAACAGCCCGTCTCGCCCGTGTAGCGGTTTCCATGGTCTCCAGCTATTGATTGGAGCCGACGCCACACCAACGCTATAAGCCGGCCGGTTGTGGAAGTGGGACATTACGAAACGTTCACGCCACGGAACAGCGGCGGTAAGACGCTTTGGAAGAATGATCGGCCGTTTTTTCCATAAGCGAATGCATGAAATGGCAAGGCACTGGATGCTAAAACATGGATGACCGGACCCAAGGGACCAAGACGGAGGCCTCCGGTGACACGCTTCTCCGCGACGACGGCACCAGCCTTCGCGAAGACAAGGCCATGCCGCCCGGGACCAAGGCAAAGCCGAGATCGCGGCTGCGGCCGATCTTTCTTCTTGGCGTCGCCGTCCTGCTTGGGCTCGGCATTTACCGGATCACGGAGACGCTTCGGGCGCCAAGAGAGTCGGGCCATGGTCAGGAAACCGCGCCGCAGCCGGTCGGCGTGGCCAGCATCGGCACCGGCGACATCAAGGTCGTCGTGACTGCCCTCGGCACGGTGACGCCGATCGCGACCGTGACGGTGAAGACCCAGGTCAACGGTCAACTGCTCGAAGTGGGCTTCAAGGAAGGCCAATCGGTCAAGAAAGGCGACTTCCTGGCGCAGATCGATCCGCGCCCGTTTCAATTGGCCGAGGCCCAATTCGAGGGTCAGCTTGTCCACGATCAGGGACTTCTCGATCAAGCGAAAATGGATCTGGCCCGCTATCAAACCCTCGTGAAGCAGAATTCGATCGCGCGCCAGCAGGCCGA
>JBATYB010000333.1:0-5084 GCA_049673825.1 Methylocella sp.
GTGCCTACGGCGTCCGGGACTCCCGGCCGTGGTGGCTGTTGCGGCTTGAATCCATCGCCTATGTTTTCGTTGGCGCATTCGCGCTTCTGACGCTTGCTTTCCTTGTGGTTCTCGCGCCCTTGATCTCGACGGCCGCGCTGCACTTCGCGCCTGGTCTTGAGCCGCTCGACCGGCTGATCACCTTCGGCCGCTTCGCGATCGCGAGTTTGGTGCTTCTGCTGGCGCTTGTCCTGGCGCATAAGTTTCTGCCGGCCGGGCGAAGATCGCTGCGCGACATTGCGCCCGGAATTTCGCTGACTCTCGCCATGTGGATCGCCGCCGGCATTGCGTTCGGCTCCTACCTCGCCGAATTCGCGCGCAATTACGTCACCACCTACGCGGGTCTCGCGTCGGTGATGATCGCGCTTGTGTTTCTCTACATGATTGCTTCGATTTTCATCTTCGGAGGTGAATTAAACGCGGCCGTCCTGGGGGCAAAACGCAAAAGAAACGGAAATTTGAAAGTTGAACGAGCTATGCGCGGAAATTGGTGACGGCGCGAGGGAATCGCGGGCGGATCGCGGGGGTGTTCGCCGCCTCCCTCTCCACCCAAGGAGTGATACGCCATGTCCCAGGATAAAGTCGTCAAACTGGTTCAGCCAGGAGTGTTTTGCGATGCACTGAGACCGCCGAGGTTTCGAAATTTGGACCAATAGCCTCGGGGACGAGCCAGGTCGTCGCACCGCCGAGACCGGTGCAGGGATATTCAACCTTAGCCGCGTTCAACTGTTGATCTGCCATATTGAAACGTAACCATCCGGCTCGTCCCGTGATTTGAGCCGCCCTTCGCCATCCCGTCAATCGCTCGATGGCCCGCCTGCCTCTATTTGTGGGGATAGCCACGCCGGAAATCTAGGCCCGCTGGCGCATTCCGATGGTCGCATCGAGACAGAAAGCGACCGCGCCCTTGAAGTTCGTCGCGCAGAAATCCGCTTTCGTCGCGGCGCAAAGCTCGCTCGCTTGGCCGGGGCCGCTCTGCCAGAAACCGGCGAGAATCTTGGCCTCGGGGAGGCGCCGGCGCAGACGCCGCACCGCGAAACGGGCTCCCGCCGGGCTCAAATCGGCATCGAGGTATGAGAGGCACACGAGTTGCGTGCCATCGGTCGAGAGGCGCGAGATCCGGCCGGCGGTCAGTGCCCCGGCGGGCTCGATCTTTGCCCTCATGCCGTGCTTTTCAAGAATTTGCGCAAATAGCGCCGCGGCCGCTGCATCGAGAAAACTGCGGCCGGCGATGCATAGCACCGGCCTTTCGCTCTCCCCGCCAGGCATGACGCCGCCGGGCGGCACCGGCGACGGCGCCTCGACGTTTGGCGCGGGAATTGGGGCGGGACTTGGCGCCGAACTTGGCGGAGAAGGGCCACCTGACGTTTCCAAGGCAAACGGCTCGATCGCCTCGGGCGCCGGGGCCGATGCGAGGGGCTCGTCTACATGATCGGAGAGGTCGTCGATGACCTCCTCGATCGTTTCCTTGATGTGCCTTTGCCTCAGCTCGTCGAGCACGCCGCGGCGGAGATCCACCTGCGCCATCAGCAAAGCCTGAAGCGCCACCTCGTCGTAATAATTGACGAGCGAATTGGTTTGCAAGAATTGCTCGGCCTGGTCGGAGACTTCCGAGGCGTCCCCGGCCAGCATGCGTTGATAGAAGTTTTCGACCGGAGTAAGAGGCGGCGCGTCGCCGAACATGACATCGAGAAAAGCCAGCCGCTCCACGTGCCGCCCGAGCACGACAAGACAGACCGTGAGGGGGGTCGACAACACAAGACCGGCGGTGCCCCACATCCACCACCAGAATGTCGCCGAGATTACGACGGCGACCGGCGAGATCCCCGTATTGTGGCCATAGAGCCAAGGCTCGACCACCTGCCCGATGATGGATTCGACGAAAAGAAACAAGGCCAAGGTTTCGAGCGCCATGCCCCAGCCGGGATCGACCGCCGCCGCCAGGGCCAAGGGAAAACCAGCGGCGATGATCGGGCCGAAATAAGGCACAAACCGCAGCAAGAATGCGGCGACGCCCCAAAGGATCGGGCTTGGAACGCCGATGAAATAGAGGCCAACGGCGACGATGACGCCGAAAGAAGCGTTCAAAAGGGTCTGAACCAAAAAAAACCGGCTGAGCCGCCTCGCCGCGTCATTCATCGCCAAGGTCGTGCGGTGCAAATCGCTCGATCCGGCAAGCCTGATGAAGCGGTTGCGCAGATCCTCGCGTTGCAAAAGAATGAAGATGACGAAGATGACGACGATGAGGGTCGTCTCCAGGGACGAAAGCGCGTCTCCGGCGATGGTCTCCACGATGGCGAAAGGCCCCCACGCCGGCTCCTGAACCTCGACCGGGACCGGCGGCGGGTTTTCCTGACCCTCGGTCGGCCGGTTCTTTGTCTGGTCCAAAGGCGCGGGCACGCTCGAAGGGGTCGGCCGATGCGGATTAATTTCGCCCAACTTTTTCAGCGCGGCCGAAACTTTTGCAAAAAGGGCGTTGTCAGCGGCGGCATCGCGCAAATCGTCGAGTTTGGCGTTGACCGTCGCCTGATATAGCGGCAGATCAACTGCAAGCTCGGAAACCTGCCGCGTCAAAACGGCGCTAACTGAAAATGCAATGACCAGCGCCGCAAGGACGACGGTCAAGACGGAGGGAACACGACCCAAACCCCAGCGCCGCAGCAGGAGGACTGGCGGCGCCAAGACAAAACTCACCGGAATCGCGATCGCGATCGGAATGAATATTTTGCGCCCGACATAAAGCGCCACCACCACGAGCGCGAACACAAAAAGAGTGGCGAGCATTTCGAGTGTGCGTGCTTGATCGGGCTCCGGCCGGGGACGAGCGGGCGGACTTCCGAGAAAATCGCTCATTTGTTTGTCTCCGGGATACGAACTCCGTCCGCACGACTCACACCGAAGGTATAGTTTGCGCCCTTGGGGCGGATGACGTGGTCAATCTCACCGCTGGACGAGATATATCAGCACGAAGATGCAGACAACCAAAGCAAGTCCCCGCCTCAACCCACCTCGTGGGGCGTGTGGCCTCCTTACCTTGCCGGGAAGGCGGGTGGAGGTCATGCGGGCCTGAATGATTGCGACGGTCCGCGGCGCCATGCCTGTCACCAAGCCGCGGGATCGAGGATACGAGGATCGTCAACCGCAAATTCGCTTGCATCGTCATTGGGCCAAGCAGAACGAGACGCGGTTACGATTGCTTCAAGCTCGGAGCGACGCGTCACCCCGGCCACCACGGCGTGAATATCGGCAATCCGGCCGAGACAGGATGGCGCGCGATCGAGAGCGGGCAAGCCCCTGCCGGGGCGAGCCTCCATTGCATCACGCCAATTGCGTCGCGCTTGCGTTGCAGCTTCGCCGGTAATTTATCGAGGTCGACGAAAATTAGGCCTTGATGAAAGGCCAATCGCACATGAATTGCGACGCCGCGTCGCGCCAATTCCGCATTTGTTCCATCGCAACGAGCCGCAGATCGACGATGCTCGCGGGAAGTTGTGCCAATTCGGGACGATATTTCTCGACGATATCCAAAATCGGATCTCGGGCATAAAATAGACCTCTTGCATAACCCCATTCGGGGCCTCGCCGCTGTCTTGAGGACCCGCTGGGATTGGAGTTCCTCAAAAGGAGGTTATGCAAGAGGTCTATTTAAATTTTTCAAATTTTGGCATTAAAAATCCATGCGCCATGATTGAATGGCCCCGCTATGAAAATCGCTTCCTCCCTTGGCCCGCCTGGGACGCGAAAGAATTCTTCTAAGGCCGCCACGATTCTGGCCCGAGCGCAGCACCGCAAAAACCCCGCCGTTGCTTCCCATGCGCTTCCCAATCGCGGTTTCGGGGAAGCAGCACGGCGCCAAGATATGACTAACTCTTTGATTTTAGTGGCGCGCCCGGAGAGATTCGAACTCCCGACCCCTAGATTCGTAGTCTAGTGCTCTATCCAGCTGAGCTACGGGCGCCTCCGGCGGGATGGTCCTCCCGGGGCCAATATGACCGCCCCGGCCTCACGAAATGACGCGCGGAAACCGGTGCGAGACTTAGCCGCTCGGCATCCTCCTGGCAATAGCGGCCAGGGAGGAGAACAAGGGGATCGGGTGAAGGAGCAAACGTCAAAACCAGCCCGCAATGCCATTCCCGGTTTCGGCGATTCCGACTCGAATTGGCCAAAACGTTGGTCAAATGTACAATAATCGGGAAGATTTTCGGTGTTGCGATCCACCTGTCCCTTCAAACTCGGTGCATCGGACAACCCTCAAGACGTTCACCCGATTGCCCTGGAGCGGGGAAGCGCTATCCCTTTATTGCGTGCCAATGGCGGCCTGGGGCAGGGTAATATGAAATTTCGCGCCCGAATTCTCTTCATCGGCGCCGCCGACAAGCGTGATGGCGCCGCCATGGCCGTGCACGAGATCGGCCGCGATCACGAGGCCGAGTCCGGATCCGCCGGAACGGCTTGAGCTGAAGGCGGTGAAAAGCCGCGCCCTCACGCTTGCCGGCACGCCGGGTCCGGTATCGGCGACTTCAATCACCGCCGTTTCGTCCTCGAGCCAGGACTCGACCCGGATCCGCTTCGGCCGTCCGGGCTCCGCTTCGGCGTTCTCCAGCGCTTCGGCGCCATTGCGAAGAAGATTCATAAGCACGCGAAACATTTGCTCTCGATCCGCGACGATCTCGAAATCTGCGGCGACCGCGTTGACGCACTCGATCCCGCCCCGCGCCTCGAGCCCTATCATCTCCATGACCTCGGCGACGAGCCCGCGCAACGGAAAGCGCGCCGGTTTTGGCGGATCGTCGGCGGCGCGGCCATAGGTCAGCGTCGCCTGACAGAAACGGATCGCGCGATCGAGCGTGGCGACGAGCTTGGGCGCGAGCCGTTGGACGTGCGGATCGTCGGCATTCGCGAGGCGATCGGACAGAAGCTGCGCCGAGGTAAGCATGTTGCGCATGTCGTGATTGATCTTGGCAACCGCGAGCCCGAGCGCGGCTAGATGCTTTTTCTCCTTCAACTCGCGGGCCAGAGCATCCTGCATGATCGCGAGTTCCTCT
>JBATYB010000334.1:0-5076 GCA_049673825.1 Methylocella sp.
TCACGATTCTATCCCATGCGCGTTAAAGATCCGATGCGCGCTCAAGACGCCGCGCGAGCGTATTGTTCCAACCCGTTTTTTGCCGAACGCCGGAATCCGATTTGTCCGGAAAAAATCTTACCGCTCGATCGTGCCGGTGCGGCGGATCTTCGTTTGGAGGAGCAATATGCCATAAAGGAGCGCTTCCGCCGAGGGCGGGCAGCCGGGGACGTAGATATCGACGGGCACGATCCGGTCGCAGCCGCGCACGACCGAATAGGAATAGTGGTAATAGCCGCCACCATTGGCGCAGGATCCCATCGAGATCACATAACGCGGCTCCGGCATCTGGTCGTAGACCTTGCGCAGGGCAGGAGCCATTTTGTTGGTGAGCGTGCCGGCGACGATCATCACGTCGGATTGACGTGGCGAGCCGCGCGGCGCGACGCCAAAACGCTCGACATCGTAGCGCGGCATCGCGACCTGCATCATTTCGATGGCGCAGCAGGCAAGCCCGAAGGTCATCCACATGAGCGACCCGGTGCGCGCCCAGTTGATGAGATCGTCCGCGGTGGTGACGAGAAAGCCCTTGTCGGCGAGGCGATCGTTGAGCGAAAGAAAATAAGGGTCGGCCGCCGTCCGCGCGATGTTGGGTTGTGGCACGTTCAATCCCATTCGAGCGCTCCCTTCTTCCATTCGTAAACGAAGCCGATGGTCAGAACGCCAAGGAAGATCATCATCGACCAGAAGCCGAACGGCCCGGCTTCGCGGAAAGCCGCCGCCCAGGGAAACAAAAACGCAACCTCGAGATCGAAAATGATGAAGAGCAGCGAAACGAGATAAAAGCGCACGTCGAATTGCATGCGTGCGTCGTCGAAGGCGTTGAACCCGCATTCATAGGCGGAAAGCTTTTCCGGATCCGGCGCCTTGAAGGCGGCAAGGAAAGGGGCAAGCAGCAAGGCGCCCGAAATCGCGGCGGCAACCGCCATGAAGACCGCGAGCGGCAAATATTGATCGAAAAGGCTCGGCATGAATTGGCTCGGTCTTAAATTGAGCGGAATCGGGACGACTATGAGATAAGGGCTCCGGACCGCTGCTTCAAGCAATCCGTACCGCAGTGCAACCAACTGCGCAAGATGATGTTTGAAATTAGCGGAAGCGGGACTTTTTCCGTCCGCCCTTTGCCGCTCGTTTAATACACGCAAATACACTGGCCGCATAGCTCGCCGCGAAGAGAAGTCTCAACAATCATTCTTCGTTATCATCGGCGCGCGGCCAGGATGCGGGCAAGGACGAAACGAGATCGCCGCCGTGCCATTCGATCCGTCCGGCAAGCTTCAGTCCGAGCAAGACCGTCCGCACCTCCCGCGCCGGCGCCTCCGACGCGCGGGCAAGCTCGTCAACCGAAACCGGGACCGGCCCCAAAAGCGCGATAAGGCGCCGCTCGATGTCGTCCCGCGGCCGCTCTTCCGGCTTAGCGGGAAGCGCCCGCGCCTGACCTGGACCGGCCGCGGCGGGAGGGGGGCTGTCCTGGCTCGTCTCGAAGGAAGCAGGCGCGAAGGGCGGCCCCGCCACTTCGGGCAGATCGAGCTCGTCCCACAGCGGCTCATACCCCCGGCCTACGAGCCCGGGCTCGAAAAAACCGGTTTCCGGTTGTGCACGCGATAGGTTTTGCTCCGCCAAAGCGTCGATGACATCCTCCGCCTTGGTGCAGAACGTCGCGCCGTCGCGCAACAGATCGTTGGCGCCTTCCGCGCGCGGATCGAGCGGCGAACCCGGCACGGCAAAGATTTCGCGGCCCTCCTCGGCGGCGAATTTCGCGGTGATGAGAGAGCCCGACCGGCGTGCCGCCTCGACGACGACGACCGCCCGGCAAAGACCCGCGACAATCCGGTTGCGGCGCGGAAAATCGCGCCCCCGCGCCTCCCAGCCGAACGGCATTTCGCTGATCGCGGCGCCTTGTTCGAGGAGCCGCTCAAGCAGGGCTTCATGGTCGGCCGGATAAATATTTCCAAGCCCCCCCGCAACGACCGCGATCGTCCCGGTCTCGATCGCGGCCTGATGCGCCCGCGCGTCGATCCCGCGCGCGAGGCCGGAAACAATAACATGCCCGGCGCGGGCAATTCCGCGCGCGAGCTGCGATGTGAAGGCGAGCCCGGCCGCCGAGGCGTTGCGGGCGCCGACGATCGCGATTTTCGAGAGCCGCAGGCTCGCAAGATTGCCGCGCACGGCGATCAACGGCGGGGCCGAGGCGGTGGCCCGCAGAAGCGCCGGATAATCCGGCTCGCCAACGCCGATAAAGCGCGCGCCCAACCGCAGCGCCGCCTCGATCTCCCGCTCGGTCTCCTCGACGGTCGCGATGCGGATCGGCCGCGGCCCGGCTTGCCGCTCGCGATCAAGGCCGGCAAGGCCGCGAGCGCCGCTCCCGCGCTGCCATGGCGGTTCAGCAGAACGTTAAATGTCCGGGGTCCGATATTTTCGCAGCGCAGGAGCCGCAGCCAGTCGAAGCGCTCGCCGTCGTCGAGGCTTGCGGGCGTCTCCATCAACTTGTCCCGATCCGCGATTCCGTGCCCGCCGCGAGTCGCGCAATATTGGCGCGATGTTTGACCCACAAAAGGATCGCCATGAGCCCGAACATGAGCGCGGTGTCGCTCCAGCCCATGATCATGAGAGCGATCGGGGTCAGCGCGCTCGCCGCGAGCGCCGCGGCCGAGGAGGTGCGGGTGAGGAAGGCGGCCGCGAGCCAGATCATGCCAAAAACGACCGCCGCCTGCCAGGCAACGCCGAGAAGACAGCCGAGGAAGGTCGCGACCCCCTTGCCGCCTCTAAATTTCAGCCAGGCCGGGAACAAATGGCCAAGAAAAGCGCCGAGCGCGCCGAGGAGCATGGGGGTGCCCGGCGCAAAACGGGCAACGACCCAAACCGCGACGGTGCCCTTCAAAAGATCGAGGAGAAGGGTCAGCGCGGCCAAATCCTTGCGGCCCGTGCGCAAAACATTGGTCGCGCCGATATTGCCGGAGCCGATCGCGCGGAGGTCCTGGGTTCCAGCCACGCGCGTCAAAATGAGGCCAAACGGAATCGCGCCGCAAGCATAGCCGAACAGAAAGGCGAAAACGCTTTGAAGCACGCCGGAAGACCATTGGCTGAGGGAAGGTGGTAACCTAGCCCTCCGGCGGCGGCGCGGCAACCCGCTGATCCGGCAGAAATTACTTGCAACCCGGTTTCGGGTACCTCATTGTTTTGGGGATTGCGTAGTTGACGAACCAGGCGAATCAGATATACGAAACCCGGCCCGCTAACCGGGTTTTTTGGTCTTCGCTTCTTTAGGCTCGGGTGCCCCGCAAGGCGCTGGCTTATGCCGCGCGACTTTTTTCAATATCTCATCAAAGTGTGCCGGATCCTCGTCACAGCCGAGCGCGCGGGCGGCTTCGATGAAGCGTTGGCTCTGCTCTGATTTATATTTCTTACTATGTGCCATGCCTGTAGAACTAAGTCTATTGATGCAATTGGTCTCTGGGCAAAAGCCCTCTTTGCAGGTTGGGGATTTGCCAAGAACCGTTGCAAGCTACCTCAGATGTCATCCAGCCATAGTCTATCTTAGGACACGAAGAAGTTTTGAAAATTGTGCATAAGCACTCTGAAATCCGCGTCGAAGAATTACAGTGCCTCCCTTTCGCAATCGCAAAAGGAGAATATCGTGAAGATACACAACGAGGGCGATGTGTGACTATCTTCTATAAGAGTCCAATAAATAACAAATTATATATCATAGGATTAAAATCTACCTACGACGGAGGAGAGGTATGGGTTCAATCATTCTACCGCACAACACCTACAAAAGCTCAACATAAACGGCAAGACCATAAATTAATCTACAATAGCAGATAGACGGGCGTCTCCGGGCAAGAGACGCCCATCATTTCCTTTCGCGAAGGGGCCTCCCGGCAACCCCTTATTGCACCCTTGCTTGCCCCAAGCAATGTTACGGCTGGGAGAATTTCACCGTGTCGCGCGAAAAGCAGCTCAACCATTAACATGGCGGCGAGCGGCGAATCATAACACACCCTACGTCTCACCGGAATCCCCGATTTCCCTCCCTGTGTTTAGTAAGGTTGTTGATAAGTTAGCCGCCTTCCTTTTAGGCCCTCAAGAGCGCGGACCGCACGCTCTTGATCACCAACGCCAAGCTTCACGCGGTTGCTATAACGAAAGTCGAACTCGGCAACGTAGCGATGCAGGTGTTTCTCACTGCAATGCTGATAGACGCCTTTCATGCCGCGCTTGAAAACGATGTAGAAATTTTCGACGGTGTTTGTGTGCACGTCGCCACGCACATATTCATCGGCCTTATGGCTAACGCTCTCATGGCTCGCGAAATGATCTCCAAGCGTGAAATAGTGGCCGCCTTCGTCAGTCATTATCGCGGTATCTTTCGCGACGTTGGCCTTGATGATCGGGACTATATCGGCTGCGCTGGTTCCCTCGACATGGAAAGAGCGCACTTGCCCGCTGTCACGATCAACAAGAGATAGAACAGCGTTCTTGTGGCCATGGCCGCGACGCGTGATGGTGCCATCTTTGCGGCCGATAAACGTTTCATCTGCTTCTACAATACCGCCGGCGCCGCCCATGGGCGCAAGCTCGCCGGAGCGGAAGGCTTCACGAATGCGATGCGTTAAAAACCACGCGCTGTTGTATTGAATGCCGAGGATTCGGTGAAGCTGATGGGAGCTAATGCCCTTCTTTGACGAGCAAAGAAGATAGACCGCTTGGAGCATCTTATGTAGCTGGATATGAGCGGATTCGAAAACAGAGCCAACCTTCACCGTGAACTGCTTGCGACAATCGGAGCACTTGCGAAGCCCAACGCGGGTTTTGTGCAAATCATAATGCTTGCCGCTTATCGAACCGCAATGCGGGCAAACGGGACCTTCCGGCCACAAAATGCGTTCTAGATGAGCGAAAGCGGCACCTTCATCATGAAGGTAAGGAGCTGACATTGCTGAAACGTTAGACATGTTCTTGATTCCCATTGTGGAATCGAATTTAGCACAAACGTCATGGTTTGTCAACTACGTAATCGTCATTGTTTTTTAC
>JBATYB010000335.1:0-19064 GCA_049673825.1 Methylocella sp.
CATCGAGGACGGTAACCTGATGCCAACGGAGGGTTGCTAAGGCCGGAATTTGGCAATAAGCCTTCCATTGCATCAATTGAGGGCGTGCCGCCGGCGCTAGCAGGTTGCATGGATGAGCGGAAAAAAAACACAACCGGGAAAGCCAACGCCGGCGGGATCGGCCCGCGGTTGTGTTGCAAGGAGGGGTATTTGGATATTCACGAGTACCAGGCCAAGGAGATCTTGGCGAATTTCGGGGTGGCGACGCCGCACGGAGCGGTGGCCTACAGTCCCGACCAAGCCGTCTATTGCGCCACCGAGCTTGGCGGCTGGCATTGGGCGGTGAAAGCTCAGATTCATTCCGGCGCCCGCGGCAAGGCCGGCGGCGTTAAGCTCTGCAAGACCTATCACGAGGTGCGCGCGGCGGCGGTGGAGCTTCTCGGCAAAACGCTCGTCACCAGCCAGACCGGTCCCGAGGGCAAGGTCGTGCAGCGAGTCTACGTCGAGGTCGCCGAACCCTTCGAGCGCGAGATTTACCTCGGCTTCGTTCTCGACCGGAAGGTCGAGCGGGTGCGGGTTATCGCATCGCGCTTCGGCGGCATGGAAATCGAGGAGATCGCCAAGGACCATCCGGAGGAAATCCTGCAAGTGGTGGTCGAGCCGGCGGTGGGGCTCCAGCCGTTCGAGGCGCGCGAGCTCGCCTTCGGTCTCGGGCTTAGCCTGAAGCAGGTCAGCCGTGCCGTCGCCAGCATGCTCGGCTGCTACCGCGCGTTCCGCGATCTCGACGCGACCATGGTCGAGATCAATCCGCTGGTCATCACCAAGGACGACCGGGTCCTTGCTCTCGATGCCAAGATGTCGTTCGACGACAATGCCCTGTTCCGGCGCGGCACGGTCGCCGACATGCGCGACCATTCGCAGGAGGACCCGCGCGAGGTCCAGGCCGCCGAGCATAACCTCAACTATGTCGGCCTCGACGGCACTATCGGCTGCATTGTCAATGGCGCCGGGCTCGCCATGGCGACCATGGACATGATCAAATATGCGGGCGGCAGCCCGGCGAACTTCCTCGACGTCGGCGGCGGCGCCTCGCCGGAACGGGTTGCCGCGGCGTTTCGTCTCGTGTTGTCCGACCGCAACGTCCGGGCGATTCTGGTCAACGTGTTCGCCGGAATAAATCGTTGCGATTGGGTCGCCGAAGGCGTCGTCCAGGCGTGCTGCGAATTGAAGGTCGATGTCCCCTTGGTGGTGCGTCTCGCGGGGACCAATGTCGAGGCCGGGCGCGACATCATCGCAAAAAGCGGCCTGCCGATCATCTCGGCCGATACCCTCGCCGATGCCGCCGAGGCGGCGGTCGGCGCCGCCCGCGGCGCCCCGCAACGGGACGTCCGCACGGCCTGACCTCGCGGATTGCGGCACGCGCCAGCCAGCGTGGGTTCCCGATCGTTGGAATCGTTAAAGGCACACACGTGTTTTGTTCGCATTTTCCGTTGGCGCAAGGGTCCCAGACCTTCGCTGGAAATTGCTTGAGGAAAGTCAAAGCCGATGAGCATTCTGATCGACGAAACGAGCCGGGTCCTGATTCAGGGCTTCACCGGCGACAAGGGGACGTTCCACGCCAAGGAAATGATCGCCTACGGCACCAAGGTCGTTGGCGGTGTCACACCCGGCAAGGGCGGCGCCACCCATCTCGGCCTGCCGGTGTTCAACACCGTGAAGGAAGCAGTTAAGCAGACCGGCGCGACCCATAGCATCGCCTTCGTCGCGCCGGCCTTCTGCGCCGATGCGATCATGGAGGCCGCGGACGCGGGGATCGGGCTCGTATGCTCGATCACCGACGGTATTCCCGCGCAAGACATGATGCGGGTGAAGCGTTATCTTTTGCGCGATCAGCGCGACCATCGGACCTTGCTGGTCGGGCCGAACTGCGCGGGGATCATCAGCCCCGGCAAGGCGATGCTCGGGATCATGCCGGGTCATATCTATGCGCGCGGCAGGGTCGGCGTCGTTTCCCGCTCGGGCACGCTTGGCTATGAAGCCGCGGCGCAGATGAAGGCCCTTGGGATCGGCGTTTCGACGAGCGTCGGCATTGGCGGCGATCCGATCAACGGCAGCTCGTTCCTCGACCATCTGGCGCTGTTCGAGCGCGATCCGGAAACCCGCGCGGTCATGATGATCGGCGAAATCGGCGGCCCCCAGGAAGCCGAGGCGGCGGCGTGGATCAAGAGCCACATGACCAAACCGGTGGTCGGCTATGTCGCGGGTCTCACGGCGCCAAAAGGCCGCCGCATGGGCCATGCCGGCGCGATCATTTCGGCGAGCGGCGACAGCGCGGCCGAAAAGGCGGAAATCATGAAATCCTACGGCCTGACCGTGGCTCCCAGTCCGAGCGAGCTTGGCACGACGATGGCCAAGGTTTTGGCCCATTGAGGCCGTCGGCGCGCCGCTCGCCAAAATCCCAATTTTGCGAAAACAACCGCTCATTTTCCAATGCCGCCTCAACATGTTGGGCAAAATCGACGTCCTTTCGTCCAGCCGCCGCGGGGTTACCCATGACGGAGTTTAGGGCGGGCAGGCCGGGATTCGAGACCGGCAACGCCCCTGGAAGCATTCAAGCGGTGCTCGACGGCGAGGAGACCGCCGACATCCTGTTTGAGTTGCTGGCCGGCGTCGTGCACCGCCAACATCCAGAGGTCGCGGCGGCGCTGAGGGGGAAATCCGGGGCCGGGAATTTCGCGCCGGATTTGCTCGCCCGTGTCTTCCAAGCCCACGGGATCTGGTTCCAGCTGCTTGCGATCGTCGAACAGCATACCGCGATGAGGCTGCGCCGGCAAACCGAGCGCGTGCGCGGCGAAACGGCGGTTGAGGGCACATTCGCCAATCTTATCGCCGAGGCGGCAAATCTAGGCGTCGATGCGCAAGAGCTGCGCGGCCGGCTGGCGTCGACGCGGATCCGGCCGGTCATCACCGCGCATCCCACCGAAGCAAAGCGGGTGACCGTCCTCGAAAAGCATCGCCGAATCTACCGGCTGCTGGTCGAGCTGGAACAGCCGCGATGGACCGCGCGGGAACGCACCCGCATCATCGACAAATTGCGGGACGAGATCGCTTTGTTGTGGATGACCGGCGAACTGCGCCTGGAGAAGCCGTCGGTCGATCAGGAGGTCGCCTGGGGCCTGCATTTCTTCCATGAGACGCTGTTCGACGGTGTCCCGGATCTCTTGCAGAAGCTCGACCGCGTGCTCGCTCAATTTTATCCGGGCGAACACCTCGCGCCGGCCCCGTTTTTCCAATTTGGCTCATGGATTGGCGGCGACCGCGACGGCAACCCTTTCGTCAGCAACGACGTCACGCGCCGCGCGCTCGCCCAAAATGCACTGGCAAGCCTGCGCCATTACGAGCAGCATCTTTCGCTTCTGTTGCAGAGGATGTCGATCGCCGAGCGGGCGCTGCCGCTTTCGCCGGCATTCCGGACGGCGCTCGCGAACGCCCTCGCGGAGAGCCTAGACGGCGCGACGATAGCAAAGCGAAACTCCGGCGAGCCTTATCGCCAGTTCCTCTTTTGCATGCTGCGCAAGCTCCAGCTCACCATTGCCCGCGCCGAACATGGGCACGCCTCCATTGGCGCCGGTTATGGCACCGCCGACGAGCTCATCACCGATCTCCGGATTCTGGAGGATGCGCTGATCGAAAGCGGCGCCCCCGATCTTAGCGAGGACCTCGCGCGGCCGGTCCGCAGGGCGGTGGAGATCTTCCGCTTCCGCACGGTCAGGCTCGATCTGCGCGAAAATACGACGCGTCTGACGGAAACCTTGCAGGCGCTGTGGCGGGCGTCCGCTGGCCAGAACGGCGGAACGCCGCCCGATCCCGGATCGGCGGAGTGGAAAAACTGGATCGTCGCCGAGCTCGCCCGGCCGTTGCCCTCGAAGCGTGCGCGGCCGGACCTGCCGCCCGAGGCGCTGGAGACGCTTGGCATGTTCGAGCTCGCCCGCGATAAAGGCAATGAATTCGATCGCGAAGCCTTCGGCAGCTTCATCCTCAGCTTGACCCGCTCGGTCGCCGACATCCTCGGCGCCTATCTGCTTGCCAAGGAGGCCGGGCTATTTCTCGATGCCGCGGGCCTCGAGGCCTGCACCCTGCCGATCGTGCCGCTGTTCGAGACGATCGCCGATTTGCGCGCCGCGCCCGCCATCATGCGCGAGCTATTGTCGCTGCCGGTCGTCCGGCGCAGCGCCCGCGCCCAAGGAGGGGTGCAGGAAGTCATGATCGGCTATTCGGACTCCAACAAGGACGGCGGATTTTTAGCCTCCAACTGGGAATTGGCGAAGGCGCAGACGCGGCTCACCAAAACCGGAAGCGAAAGCGGTATTCCGATCGCGTTTTTCCACGGCCGGGGCGGCTCGGTCAGCCGCGGCGGCGCCCCCACCGCGCAGGCGATCGCGGCGCAGCCCGCGGGCTCGATCAAGGGGCGCTTCCGGGTGACCGAGCAAGGCGAGGTGGTCTCGTTCAAATACGCCAATCGCGGCACCGCGGCCTACCAGATGGAAGTGCTCGGGGCCGCGGTGCTCAAGCACGCTCTTATCTCCGAGCGCGAGCAGGCGCTGGTGCCGAGGGCCGAGTTCGACGAGGCGATGGAGGCGCTTTCGGGTGCCGCCTATGCGGCCTATGCGGGGTTTATCTCGCACCCGGATCTTTTGCCTTATTTTCAGGCGGCGAGTCCGCTCGAGGAAATCGCGCTGCTCAATATCGGGTCGCGGCCGGCCCGCCGCTTCGGCGCCCGCTCGCTCGGCGATCTCAGGGCAATCCCGTTTGTGTTCGCCTGGGCGCAAAACCGCCATGCGGTCAGCGGCTGGTATGGGACGGGAAGCGGCATCGCCAGTTTCCTCGATGTGCGCAAGGGCCGCGGCGAGGCGCTGTTGCGGCGGATGTTCACAGAATCCCGGTTGTTCCGGCTGATTCTTGGCGAGGTCGAAAAAACCCTCTGCCTCGTCGATCTAAAGATCGCCCGCGAGTATGCGGGCCTTGTTGCCGACGTGGCCCAGCGCGATACCATCTTCGCCCTGATCGAGCAAGAGTTCATGCTGACCCGCGACATGGTGCTGCGGATCAGCCAGGAGCGCGAGATCGGCGAACGATTCCCAAGCTACCGTGCCCGTCTCGCGCACCGTTTGCCGACGATCAATCAGGTCAATCGCGACCAGGTCGAGCTGTTGCGCCGCTTCCGTGCTTGCGAAACCGATGAGGCCACGGAGGCCTATAAGTCGAACCTGCTGCTGTCGATCAATTGCATCGCCAGCGGCCTTGGCGCCACCGGCTGAACCGGGCCTGCGCCATTAACGGTAACAAGGGAGGAAAACGCCATGAGCTTCACGATCATCGAGCAGGCAACGCCGCGTCTGCATCGCTCCGAGCTGGCGGTTCCGGGGTCCAATCCGGGATTGTTCGAAAAGGCCGCCCAGTCGGCCGCGGATATTATTTTCCTGGACGTCGAGGATGCCGTGGCACCCGACGACAAGGAACAGGCCCGCAAGAACATCATCGCGGGGCTGAACGAGATCGACTGGGGCGCCAAGACCATGATGGTCCGCATCAACGGTCTCGACACGCATTATATGTACCGCGACGTCGTCGATATCGTCGAGGCCTGCCCGCGCCTCGACATGATCCTGATTCCCAAGGTGGGCGTTCCGGCGGATGTCTACGCCGCGGACATGCTGGTGACTCAGATCGAGACGGCCAAGAAACGCGAAACGCGAATCGGCTTCGAGGTGTTGATCGAGACCGCGCTCGGCATGGCCAATGTCGAGGCGATCGCGCAATCGAGCCGGCGCCTCGAGGCGATGTCCTTCGGCGCCGCCGATTATGCCGCCTCGACGCGGGCGCGCACCACGGTGATCGGCGGCGTCAACGCGGATTACGGCGTGCTCGCGGACAAGGACGCCTCCGGCAACCGCGCCTATTACTGGGCCGATCAGTGGCATGCGGCGCAGACTCGCATGATGGTCGCCTGCCGGGCCTACGGCTTGCGTCCGATCGACGGTCCGTTCGGGGATTTTTCGGACGCGGACGGCTTTACCGCCGCGGCAAAACGCGCCGCGGTGCTCGGCTACGAGGGAAAATGGGCGATTCATCCCTCGCAAATCGAACTCGCCAATCGGGTGTTCACGCCATCCGAAGCCGAGGTGACCAAGGCCCGCCGGATCGTCAGCGCGATGGCCGATGCCGCCAAGGCCGGAAAGGGCGCGGTGTCGCTCGACGGCCGGCTGATCGATATCGCGAGCATCAGGATGGCCGAGGCGCTCTTGAAAAAAGCGGCCGCGATGGGCGCCGCGGCCTAACGCGCCTGCAATCGGCCAACGGCCGCACGCATCGGCCGTTGGCCCGGCTCGGAACATTGTTCCAAGGTCACGCCGGAAGAGAAGTTCTCTCAAAGGCGTGCCACGGCCGGCCTGGATTGCCGGGCGCCGCACCCACCAATGCGCCCGCTCAAGAGCACGGTGCTGCTCACCAAGCCCAAATACACGGGTCCGGTGGTTCTGCTGCTGCCGAATTTGGGTTGGCAATAAGGACCGCTCCGCTCAGGGCTACGATGGTCAGCAAGGCGAGGAGAAACTTTTTCATGGCGACCTCCGCGAAAAGTGGAAAAAGCGCGTCCGGCAAAACCAGATTGCACGCATTGGCTTATACTATGCTAACGGCCGGGAGGAGCGCATCCCCTGATCGGGGGGTGCGCCGCGATCTAGATAGGCGCAAACTGTAGAATCCTCTGGGGAGCAAGGTGACCTGCGGTGGCTAGAAGTTTTGCGACGCAGCTCGGAGAGGATATTCGTATCGTGCAGCCAACCCGTCACAGCTCGACGCCGCGCACCGGCATCGGACAGCGCCCCGGTTCGATGCCGATGTCGCGGTAGGGCGAGGCCTGCATCGCGGCGATAAGCGCGCCGCCGGTCCGTTCGGCCGGGAGGCGGCGGAACTCTTCGGCCGAGATGACAACGACTTCGTCGCGGCACTGGACCGTCACATGCTGCGGCCCCTCGCTGTGGACCCGCCGCGCCAGATCGCTGAACCGGGCTTTTGCGTCCTGCAGGAGCCAACGGCCCGGCGGACGCGGAGGCATTGGTGGCTTGGGCGGAGTTTTTACAGTTCCAGTCGTCCTGACTAGATTGTTGCATCGGGAGGAAGTCTTGCAAGCGCCGGCTTTCCGCCCAGGCCGCGTAGCGACCTACGGCTATGCACGGGTACCGAACGACGGCCAACGCCTCGGCGCGCAACTGGGGCAATTACAAAACCGGCCTTCACCATCCGCGGGGTGTGCCGGATTCGCTGACGCATTAGGCATAGTGCCGCTCATTCTCCAGCCTTTTGCGTAAGCACGGGACGACGTTTAGCTGCGATGTCCGCAACCGCCTTGTCGATTTGAACTTGAAGCTTATCACGGTTTTGCTTGGTCGGCCCCCAACCGAGGGTGCTCCGAAGCCCTTCGTTCATGTGTGACCAATTTGAGTATTCGTCTTCGCTGCTTGGAACGGTATCAACGAGGATCTTGGCTGTGGTGATGATTTCCTGGTGGACTTGAAATATTTCCTCGAACGGCACGCCAGCCGCTTCGCCGAATGGGCAATAAAGGCAAGACGTCAGGAATTAAGCTTAGAGAACAACTCGTTGTAGGGGATCAGACGCTGGATTGGGAGAAAATAAAAATCGCATGTCTTTTTTTGGATCATGGTTTCCTCTTCTTGTGACTTTCTTATGCTATCCTCTACGTCGAACCCTGCCGGGATAAGGGCGAACCAGAGTGCGCCCTTTGCCTCATGAATAGAGGCAAGGGCTTGCTCCGCCAATTCAACGCGTCGTGCATGATCGTGCAAGTCACGCTCGTAGCGGAATTTCCGCTCGGCCAAATCCTTGTCGTATTCGAATCTCCGCTCTGCTAGTGTTCGCTCAGAGTTCAACTTCTCGGTATGCAGCACGCGAGCCGTCCAGGTGGAGACGATTACGCCGATGAAAGAAAATATCGCCGACACAACCGCAGCAATGAACGTCGGACCGCGCCAATTCCATAAGGTCTCCGGAAGTCTGAAAAATGGATATTTATCCTATACGAACCGAAAAATTTCGCCGCCAGGTAGTTAAAGCAATTCACATGCTTTATATTTATATTCCAAAGCGAAGTTGCGCGCTTCCGCTACCCATCGCGCGGACGGCCTTCCATGCCGGCCAAGGGCTGGCCAACAATCTGCCGGTATTCATAAGCTCGCAAGGGCGCGCCGGTCGCGCCACGGCTTGCCGGCAAGGCTGTAGGGACAACCTAGACCTCGGTGGTCGTTTTCGCCGCGCTGGTCGCGTTTGCCGATTATGCCGGCTGATTTTCGCATCTATTGACCCGTCGCGCCGATGCGGCTACGCCAACCAACCTCGTTAAGGAGCGCGTAGCTCAGTTGGTAGAGCATCTGACTTTTAATCAGGAGGTCATGGGTTCGAATCCCATCGCGCTCACCAATGAAATCATTGAGATATAAGATGAAAATCCGTATCGCAAAATGCGATTGTTAAATCTCAGGGTATCGCTGAGGGAAACAAGGTGGCCCACGGGCCGCCGTGCCCACGTGCTCGCCATTGCGGCCGCATCCGCCGCAAGATCCACATGAGCACACCAAGCTTCCAGGTGCGAGAGCGGATGCACGGCGTCACGCCGGCCGCGGATCGCGGCGTCGCGGAGGAGCGGCGCATGGGCGGCTGACCGGCAGCTCCACTGACCCCCCCCTCGAAATGGGGGACACCTTTGATAAGCTCCTGAGCGAGCAGGAAGGTGTTGGATGAGCACGACGCGGCGACAATTCACGGATGAGCTTAAGCGGGCGGCGGCGGGATTGCCGGCGAGCCGTGGCCGGCCGTTGCGCCAGATTGCCCGCGCGCTCGGGATTGCCGCCTCGATGGGGCGGGCCTGGCGCGATACGCAGGGCCGGCGCTCAGTGGTCGTGCGGGCCAGGCGGTGGCGGGGCCGGCGGCTCGCGCATTAACATATCGAGCTGCGTTTCGATGAAACCTGGATCGCTCCAACTGTTGTCTTCCTCGGGCAGCCAACGCGCGCGAATATAGCCGGAGCGGTCGATCAAGAACTCGGCGTGCGTTTCCGGAACCCTGACCACGTCCTGTTTCCGGTTGTGAAAGGAGCGGGTGAAAAAGCCAAAGGTGGCGGCCACGTCCGCCGTGTCGTGATCGGCGATGAGAACCGTGCCGGTTGCGAGGCGGCGCAGCGGCTCGCATGTCTTGCCGGGGGCAACCAAGACCATCTTGGCGCCGCGGTCGGCCAGCCGCCAGCGGGCGGCCAATAGCTGTTCGAGCCGCGCCGTCTCTTGCGCCACGTTCTCTCGCGTGCACGAAAAAAGCGCCAAGAGGATCGCGGACTTGCGCCGATAGTCGCTCAAAATGAAGGTGTTGCCGGTTTCATCGGTGATTTGGAAATCGGGGGGCGCGAGCCAGTACTGGCCCGGGTTAATCTTGGGCTCGATGATGCGTGCCTGGTAGCCAATGGAAAAAGCGCCGAGAAAATTGATGATGTCCCAGCGATCGTCATTGCTGAGGACGTCGGCAAAGGCCGGCATGCCGGAGGGAGAAATGCCGTGGGTCACCCACCAATAAAGGTCGCCGCCGGTGTGCAAGGCCGTGTGCGGCGCCGAAAGATCGGCCGGCGTTACCGGCGAGCTCGAAGCCGCCGGCCCATCGCCATGGCCGCTCACGCCGTGGCAGCCGGTGCAATTGTCTTCATAATGCTTGAGCCCGGCAGTGATCGACGTTGCCGCGTAGGGAATGTCCGTGGAGAGGTAGGTATCCGGGAAGGCCTGCACCGAGATCGCGGGAAAGGCGAGCCCGCCTCCCGCCATGGCCGCGGCAACGCCCGCTCCAAGACCGGCGTTTTTCGAAATAGGAAACCAGGCGGGCCGAAACGACGGCACAAGACTGAGACCGAGCGCCCCAATGCCACACAAAATCAGCGCACCGCCGCCGATGAAGCGGGTCGGAACCCAGGGGATGGCCCAAGTCGCCGCGAACGAGAAGCGGAATGGCAGCGGCCAAACAATGTTTTCATGCTCGGGCGGGGCGAGGCTGGCCAAGTCGGATGCCACGACAACCATGAGCACCGCCAGGACGGTCTCGAGCTTGACCCGGTTGGCATAGCTTCGAAAGGTGGGATCGCTCGGCTTTGCCTCAAGCATCGGCAAAAGGTGGCGTTGCAGTCCGCTGGCGATGAAAAGAATGCCGCCAAGCAAGGTAAGCTTGAGGGTCAGCAGGCGTCCGTATTCCGTTCCGATCATTCCCGGAAAATTGCCGACGAGAAACCAGGTCAGCATCACCCCGGTCACCAGGATGATCCCCATTGCGCCGGTCGCAACCTGCGAAAAGCGGCGCAGGACGACGGTCGCCAAACGCTGGGTGCCGTCCGGAACCGGTCCGGTTCCGATTAACAGAATAAGAGCGGGCAGACCGCCAAGCCAGAGGCTTAACGTCCAACGGTGGAGGATGGCCGCGGCGAGGCCTAGGACTCGCTCGTCTAGGGTGGTCGGATGGCTGGCGAAAGGCACGGTCGCGAGGCCAAGAGCCGCAACCAGCGCCGCGGCGAGCAAAAGCAGGTCCGAAATATTGGTCTTCTTGAGCGTAAACCAGGCAACCAAAGCAGGCACGCAGGCCGCCACGGCACACACGATCTCGGCGATCGTGATCCGGCCAACTCCGGTATGAAGAAAAAAGGTCCCGATGATCGAGCCGTCGACCGAAAACGCTCCGATTCCGGCGGCGGCGGCGGCGGCGCCGATCGCGCCCGCCACGGTTGCGACGGCGCTGACCAGAGCGGCCACCAAAACCGTTAGCACCACCCGGCGGCGCCAAATGAACCCTCCCGCAGGCGAACGGGCATCGCGCGTGTACCAGATTAACACCCCCGAGCCGACGACGATCGCCGCCCCCAAGGTCCCAAAGGCGCGGACAATTGCAAATGGATCGATCATGATCGCGCTCTGCCTAACTTATGGTGCCTTGACGGTGAAGGTAAGCTTGTCGTCGACCGTGTGACCGTCGACAGACAACATGTGATATCCGATGTTGACCGGCCCGGCTGGCAGCTTGTCCGGAAACGCGACAATCAGAAGCCGCGGATCGGAGCTGTCGCCATGGCTGGTCAAGGGGATCTGCGCCCCCTGTGCCGGGATGATCCACACCTTCGCGAACGCCGGCTCGACCCCCTCGTTAAACCATAGCTTCAACTCCTTGGGCGCCGTCTCGAGCACCGCGCGCGCGGAAGGATCGGATTTGACCAGACGCGAATGCGCCGCGGCTCCGGAGATCCCGAGGCCGAACCCAAGCAACACAACGAAATAAGCGAGGAGGGTCCGTCCCCTCTGGTCAGTCGCGCGCCTCATCCGGCAGCTCCATGTTTTTTTGTTTCCCGTGGCGGCCGGGATCGTGTTTCCCACCCCTTACCAGGGTTTATCACCAGGGTTTATCGCGAATCTTCAACGCCATGGGTAGAGGCCATGTTGTCGCAATGCGGCAGCGCCCCCATTGTTCCAAATCAAATTGCAATTGCCCCTCATCCGAGCTCCCGGGCGTCTTCGAGCGTGGCAAAAAAGTCATAGTGCGCATCGAAAGCATCTTTGCAAGCACTGATCGTTTGACAAAGGGTCAATATCGCGTGAACCCTAGAACATAAAACTGGAGGGAAAGTTCATGACCGGTGCTATCAAAAGTTGGGCCGCTGCTGTCGTCGCAGCCCTCGCCATCACGCGTGCCGACGCCGCGGAATTGACTCCCACGCCGGAGCCGCTTCCGCCTCCCCCGCCGATCTTCTTCGTCCATGTCGGCGCCCTGGGCGCCTTTTACTCGCCGCCCGACGCGCAGTCTACCGGAGGCGGGTTCTTGAAGGCAATACCGGCCGACGGCCTCGGGCTAGTCACATTAAATAACGTAGCTATCCCGCCAAGTTATACCGTCGGCTTGGAAGCGGGCTATTTCATCACGCCCAATATCGCGCTCGCAATCTCCGCCGGCGTGCCCCCGCTCATGCATATCAAGGCGACCGTTTTAAGTGCGACAAACCTCTTGGGAACGGACCTCCTGGGAAGCGTGCGCTTTGGGCCCCTCATGGGCCTCCTTCAATACCACTTCACTCAATGGGGTGCCTTTCAGCCTTATTTCGGCACCGGCGCGGCCTATGTGGTGATGTTCGCCAATACCAGCGACGGCATTCTTTCGAATTTCAGCGTCGATCCGACTTTCTCCTTCGTTGTCCAAGGCGGCTTCGATTATATGCTGACGGACTTTGGCTTGCCTAACTGGGGCGTCTTCGTCGACGCGAAAAAGCTGATTTACCTCAATCCCGACTTTCAAGGGAATCTCCTCAACACGCCTATCCACATCAGAACCCTTGGCAAGATCGATCCCTGGATCGCGTCCACCGGCATCACATTCAAATATTAGCCGAAGGCTTTGCCCCGACCGCGCTTCGCGCGACAAAAGAACGCTTCCACGGACTACGTGGGAGCGTTTTCGTTCGCGGGTTTTGGACCGCCGCGGGAGACGCCGACCTTGGCTGGGCGAAGCACGCGGTCGCCGATCGCGTAGCCATCCTCGACCACCTGCACGACCGTGGCGTTCGGCGCCGTCTCGTCCGGCACCTCGAACAACGCCTCATGGAGATTGGGATCGAACTTGGCGCCGAGCGGTTCGAGCTTCTTGACGCCGTACTTGCCAAGCCGCGACAGGAAGTCGCGCTCGGTGAGTTCAACTCCTTCGATCAAGGTTTTCAGCGCGGGCCCCGCCTGCTCGCGGGCATCGGGCGGCAGGCTTTCGACGGCGCGCCGCAAATTGTCGGCGAACGTCAGCATATCGAGGGCAAACGAGGTCACGCCATAGGTTTTGGCGTCGGCAACTTCGCGCTCGGCGCGGCGGCGCTGGTTTTCCATCTCGGCGAGGGCGCGCAGGACCTTGTCTTTCAGCGCCGTGTTTTCGAGCCGAAGATTTTCCAAGACGACGAAAGGATCCGGTTCTCCAGCCGGAGCTTGCTCGGCAGGGCCGACGGCCGCCGCGCCGGCATCGCCCGTGGACCCGTCGGGGCCGATCGCGGCGGCTTCGTTTTCGGCTTTTTTCGAATCGTTCATGATCGCTCTTTGATAAATGACAAACCACGCCGGGACATCAGTATTTTGCCGACCAAAATCAAGTTCCCGCCGCGACCTTCCGCGATTAGCGCAAGATCGCGATCCCCGGAAGATGTCAGAACCCACTGTCCGTCATGGCGGACGCTTCCTCGGCCGGATCGAAAACTCCCAAAATTGCCCGCCGAATCGCTTCTTGCCTATGCGCGGAAGTAATTTTCTCCCCGGTAAGATCGGTCACATAAAACACGTCCGCCGCCTTTTCTCCGAATGTCGCGATATGGGCCGAGGCTATGTTGAGGCTGAGCCTGGACATTATCGCCGTCAATTCATAGAGCAAGCCAGGCCTGTCGAGGCCGGTCACCTCGACAACCGTGAAGCGGTTGGAAAGCGTATTGTCGATCGATACTTCCGGATGGATGCGAAAAACATCGCGGTCCTCTCCGGCCTGCCGCGTCCTTGCGGCGACCATGTCCCGCAGCCTGACTTGTCCGCTGAGCGCGCGCTCGATTGCGAGCACGATGCTGCCCGCCCGGCGCAACTCGTCTTCGTCGTATTGGAAAGCGCGCGAAACAAAAATTGTGTCGAGCGCCATGCCGTCGGCCGTCGTAAAAACCTGCGCATCGACAATATTGGCTCCGGTTGCCGCGCATGCACCGGCGACGGTGGATAAAAGCCTTGCATGGTCGGGCGCAATGACGGTCAATCCGGTGACGCTCCGGTTCCGATCAACGAGGATATCGGTTATCGGCGCCGGTATCTCGACTTCGGTCATGTTCAAGAGTTTGGCGTGAAGAAGCTTCTGCTCCAGTGTGGCCTTTAGCCAATAGGCTTGGGGAAGACGCGCGGCATAGGCCTCGAAATCGAGATCTGGCCACTTCGGCAGCGCGCGGCGCAGTTCCCCGCGTGCCTGGGCGACGCGCTGTTTGCGATCGGTCGTGGAGTGACCGCCCGAGAGCTCCACCTCGGTCTCCCAATAGAGGGTGCGCAGGAGCTCGGCCTTCCAATTGTTCCAGACCCCGGGCCCCACGGCGCGGATGTCGCAAACGGTGAGGACCAACAGCATTTTGAGGCGTTCAAGGGTCTGCACGCGCGTGGCGAAGGTCGCGATCGTTTTCGGGTCGCCAAGATCGCGCCGCTGCGCCGTATCCGACATGATCAAATGGGTCTCGATAAGCCACGCGACCGTTTCGGTTTCTGCTTCCGTGAGGCCGAGACGCGGACAGAGAGCGCGCGCGACAGCCGCACCGGCGCTCACGTGATCTTCCGTCCGCCCCTTGGCGATATCGTGCAGAAAAAGCGCGAGAAACAGCACCCTCCGGTTGGCGATCGACGGCAGAATTTCACTCGCCAGGGGATGGTCCGCGGCAAGCGTCTGCGCTTCGATCTCGGCGAGGTTTCCCACCGCGCGCAAGAGATGCTCATCGACCGTGTAGTGATGATACATGTTGAATTGCATAAGCGCGACGATGCGGCCGAATTCCGGGATGAAGCGCCCGAGAACTCCGGCTTCGTTCATGAGCCGGAGCACGATTTCGGGCTCATGGCGCGAGGTCAATATGTCAAGAAACAGCCGGTTCGCTTCGGGATCGGCACGCAGCGTCGCGCCGATGCGTTTCAGTGCCCGGGTGACGTGCCTTGTCGCGTCCGGGTGGATCGCGAGGCCATTGCGGTCGGCGACCCAGAACAGCCTGATGAGATTGACCGGATCGCGGGCGAAGACCTCTGGTCCGGTGACCGTGACGCGGCCATTTTCAACTTCGAAATCTCCGGTTGCGATGGCCGCCCGCTTGCGCCGCCAAGGCCGGAACCGGTCGAGCCTCGCGGTTGGTTTGGCTTGCTTTTCTTCGAGCGCGGCGCAGACGATCGCGGTCAAATCGCCGACATCCTTGGCGATCAGGAAGTAATGTTTCATGAACCGCTCGACGCTCGCGAGGCCGCCTCTCGTCGAATAGCCGAGGTGGCACGCGATCCGGCGTTGATGGTCAAAGCTCAGTCTTTCTTCCGCCCGGCCGGTTAAAAAATGGAGATGGCAGCGGACACGCCAGAGAAACTCCTCGCAACGGCGGAACAGTTCATATTCGGAACGGGAAAACACGCCGGCGCCGACGAGATCCGCCGATTCGCGCAGCCGGTAGACGTATTTGGCGATCCAAAACAATGTGTTGAGGTCCCGGAGGCCGCCTTTGCCGTCCTTGACATTTGGCTCGACGAGATAGCGCGAGCGGCCGGCCTGCGCGATGCGGCTGTCGCGTTCGGCGAGCTTCGCCGCGACGAATTCGGCGGCCCTTCCTTGCACGATCTTGCGCTCGAACCGCGTCCGCATGGCTTCGAAAAGCCCGCTGTCGCCGAGAATAAGGCGCGCTTCAAGGAGCGCCGTGCGGACGGTCATGTCTTGGCGGGCATGAACCAGACATTCCTTGACCAAGCGGGTCGAATGGCCGACTTTTTGCCCGAGATCCCAAAGCATGTAGAGGATCGCCTCGGCGATTCGTTCCCCGCGCGGCCTCGCCGCGGGAGAGAGCAGAAAAAGGAGATCGATGTCGGAACCCGGCGCAAGGGTCGCCCGCCCGTAGCCGCCCACCGCCGCGATCACGAAGGCGTCGCCGGCCGGGCCGTTTGCGGCCGGATGAACATAGGCCGTCACATAATTGAAAATCTCGCGGATCAGCTCGTCTTCGATATGGGCGAGATGGCCGGCGCAGGCGAGGCCACCCCCATTGGCCAGGAACGTTTCGCGGGCGAGCGCGCGGCCCTGGTCCAAGGCTGCGCGAAAAAGCGCGACCGTTTGCTGGCGCGCGACGTGAGCCGGCTCGCCCCCCGCATGGAGCGCCGCGATCTTGGCGTGCAGCCCCGCGCGATGGAAATAGGCCCCATGCGGCAAGTCGATCCGATAGCGCCGGGGCTGGACCGGCGATGCTGTCTCGAGCATGGCGTTCATGGATTCCGATGGCCAGGCGACAGGCGGATCCCTCGCGGCTCTTCCAAGGTGGTTTCCGTTTCCGTGAATGACAAGCCCGAGCCGAGGCGCAATTTTGCTTCGATCGCATCCCAGATCGCGACGGCGAGATCCGGACCGCCGAGCCGTTTGATCGCCCGGATCCCGGTCGGCGAGGTCACGTTGATCTCGGTCAGATTGCCGTCGATGACGTCGATGCCGGCAAAGAGCAAGCCGCGCCGTTTCAGCTCGGGGCCGATCACCGCGCAAATTTCGCGCTCGCGCGGCGTAACCTCGGCCGCCGACGCGGTGGCGCCACGCGCCAGGTTCGCGCGGATGTCGTTTCCGGCCGGCACCCGGTTGACCGCGCCCGCCGCCACGCCCTCGACGAGGATGATGCGCTTGTCGCCACCCGCCACCCGCGGCAGAAAGCGCTGCACCACCCATGGCTCGCGAAAACTCGCCGCGAAGAGGTCATAAAGCGAGCCAAGGTTTGGATCGCCGCGGGCAATCTTGAACACCGCCGCGCCGCCGTAGCCATGCAAGGGCTTCATCACGGATTCGCCGTGCTCGGCAAGAAATTCCTCGATGGCCGCTTTATCGCGGGTGACCAAGGTCGGCGGCATAAGCCGCGGAAAATTCATGACAAAAAGCTTCTCCGGCGCGTTGCGCACGCCGGCCGGATCATTGACGATCAGGACCCTCGGCTGCAAATGCTCGAGCAGGTGCGTCGAGGTGATATAGGCGAGATCGAAAGGCGGATCCTGACGCAAAAGCACGACCTCGAACGCTGCGAGATCCGTCGCTCTTGTGCCGCCCAGGGTGAAATGATCGCCGACGACGTCGCGGACCTCGACCGGCGCCGTCTCCGCCACGACCCGGCCGCCACGCAGCGAAAGCTTGTCGGGAGTGTAGTAAGATAGCCGATGTCCCCGCGCGCGCGCCTCGAGCAGGAGCGCGAAGGTCGAATCGCCCGCGATATTGATCTTGTCGATCGGGTCCATCTGGACGGCGACGTTCAAGGCCATCGAAATCCTCCCGGGCAGGCGCGGCGAAATCCCGCGCCGGCGCATGGCACATGACCGGGAGGATTCGTCAAGGGTGCTACAAAATAGCATGGAGCTTGCCGATCCAAACCGATGCGGAGGCCGCGACCGCTCGCCGCCGGACCAAGTTTGAGAATTTTTCGCCACATTTATGCTATTTTGCGGACCGACAGGAAGCTGGCGCGGCGGCGATGGTTGCGATACAACGGTCGCGGCCGGGGTTGGTTTATTTGCGAGAGCGGAGCGTATGAACACCGCCTTTAGGAAGACGCGAAAGCCGTTGCGGGGAGCCGCGAGCGGGCTGTTGATTGTTATTGCGGCGGCGCCGTTGGCCATGCCCCTGCCGGCATCGGCCGGCTCATGGCTGGATTCGCTCAATCCCTTTAACTGGTTTGCCGGCGAAAAATACGAAACCAAGATCGTGCCCGATGTCCCGGCGGGCGATCTCTACAATCAAGGGCTCGCCCGGCTGCAATCCAAGGATTACGACGGCGCGGCCAAAAAATTCGCCGAGGTCGAAAAGCAATATCCCTATTCGCGATGGCAAAGAAAAGGGATTTTGATGACCACCTTCAGCCAATATCAAAACGCCAGTTACGACGACGCCATCGCCTCCGCGAAGCGCTATATCGGGTTGTTCCCTACGTCCCCCGACGTTGATTATGCCTATTATCTCGAGGGAATGTCCTATTACAATCAAATCCCGGACATCAACCGCGATCAGGACCGGGCGGCAAAGGCGGTTGAAATTTTCACCCTGATCACCGAGAAATTCCCGAAGTCGGAATATGTCGAGGATGCGCGCTACAAGCTTCAAGTCGCCCGCGACCAGCTCGCCGGCAAGGAGATGCTCGTCGGACGCTATTATCTCAACCGGCATGATTATCCGGCGGCGATCAACCGCTTCCGCGAGGTTCTGTTCAAATATCAGACGACCCGGCACGCCGAGGAAGCCCTGGAGCGGCTGACCGAGGCCTATCTCGCGCTGGGAATCCCGAACGAAGCACAGACCGCCGCCGCTGTTTTAGGGCACAATTTCCCGGGGTCGGTCTGGTACAAGGATGCTTATGCGCTGCTCCAAGGAGGCGGGCTGGAGCCGCATGAGGACCAGGGGTCCTGGATATCGAAAGCGTTCCGCAAAGTGGGCCTTGGCTAAGGTGCGGCCGGAGGCCGCCGGAAACCTCTTCCATGGATTGTGATCGCGCGAAAATTCACGGCCGGGGGCATTTGTTATTGACGTGTCTCTGCTCTCCTGGAAGATAGTCCGCCGCACGGCCAGGAAATGCGTTAAATCGACGCGTTGAAACTCTTTCCCGTTGCCGTAAAACATGAAAGAGCCGCGCCATCTGAAGGCGCATCGGGGAGCCCCTCGACCCCATGCTCGTTCAACTGTCCATCCGCGACATCGTTTTGATCGACAAGCTTGATCTCGTATTCGACCGTGGCCTTACCATTTTGACCGGCGAGACCGGCGCCGGCAAATCGATTCTTCTCGACGCGTTTTCGCTGGCGCTTGGCGCCCGGGGCGACGGCGGCTTGGTTCGCCACGGCGCGGCGAAAGGTCAAGTCAGCGCGGCATTCGAACTTGCCGAGGACCACCCGGCGGTGGTCGCGGCGAAGGCACAAGACATCGAAACCGCCGGCAGCCTTATTTTGCGGCGCCTGCAATTGGCGGATGGCCGCAGCCGCGCTTTCGTCAACGATCAGCGGATGACCACGCAGGCATTGCGGGCGATCGCCCGCGAGCTGGTCGAAATTCATGGCCAGCACGACGACCGCGCGCTCGTCAATCCAGGCACGCATCGCCAGCTGGTCGATGCCTTTGGCGGCTTGAACCTTGCGGCTGCCGAAGTGCGCGCCGCCCATGCGCGGGTGCGCGGTCTCCAGGCCGCGCGCACCCGCGAACAGGCGCGGGTCGAAAATGCGCGGGAGGAAGCTGCGTACCTGCGC
>JBATYB010000336.1:0-10677 GCA_049673825.1 Methylocella sp.
CTCCAACTCCTTGCGCTTTGCGCTCAATTCCCCGTTAGCGTTTTGTAAAAACGCGCCGATGAGGCCGATCGGCTTGCCGTTGAGCAGCACTTCCAGCTGCAAGGGGCCTTCGGCTCCGGCCGGCCCGGCGGCCAAGGCGGCGCCGAGGACGATCATCGCAATTATTAGGGGTCTCCAAATATCGTCCTCCCAATGTCACCGCGCGGATTGCACCACGGCTTGCGCATTAAACGGGCCTGCCTCCGTTACGCCGCTAATCGTGACCTTGGCGCCGGGCCGGAACACGGACCTTGACCGTGGCGCCGTCCAGCTCATGGCCGAATGGCCGAGCGCATAGCCGGCCAGCCCTGGCCCGAACGAGAGGCTCTTGCCCGCCGCGCCGCCGATCCTGACCGAGGCGAGCCGCAACCGCCTGTCTCCTCCATTTACGGCGCTGAGCGAGACGGCATGCGCGTTCTCCGTCACGCGCCATGCGGCTTCGGGCGCGGAACTGCCCGGCGCATCGAAAAAAAGCGGGATCGAGTGGCGCACCACCAAATTGACCGTGCGTTGGCCCTGTGGCGCCTCGGGCAGCTCGTCGATGAAGAGACGGTAGGCCTCCTCACCCTCAACCGGTTTTTTCGTGACGCGAACGACGCGGGCGACATAGTCCTGGCCCGGTTGCAGCTCGACCGCCGGTGGGCTCGCGACGACATCCTCCGTTGGCTCCAGCCGCTCCGCCCCTCCCTCCTGAATCCAGCGGAAAACCCGGACCTGGGCCGCGATCGGCTTGGTGCCATTGTTGCGCAACGTGACCGTCGCCGCCGCGCCGGGCGCGACAACCTCCAAAAGAACGGGAGCGGCTTGCAGGGACGCGGCCGAGGCGCCGCTTGCGGCGAACCATGCGGGGAGCAAAAGGACGCCGAATGCGCGCGATATTTTTCGGGTCGGCGCGATCGTGACCTCGGCGTTGAACGTTCCTGTCGCCGTCGCCGCTTCGGCATCGCTCCAGGCGAAAGAAAAGAACGCCGTTATTGCCGTTGCCAGGAAACATCGCATTCGCGTTATACTTGATGGGCGCAAGACAACGGCCTTTCAGTAAGTGACTGTAACCGTGATCGTATCGTTATAGGTGTCCGGCGCCGGGGTGGGTTGCGCCGGTATCTGCCCATAGACGGTGAAAGGCTGCGCCGAGCCGGTTCCGGTGGCCGCGACCGTGTCCGTGCCGATCGTTTGCCCCCAGTTCGTGGTCATGGGGGCGTTGCTGAACAAGGAATAATTGATGAGCGCCCCCAAGGTGCCCTTCATCTCGCGCGTCGTCACCGAGCCGCCATTCAGGCCCTTGTCGAGCCCGATATTGTAAGGGGTCGAGCTGGTGCAGGTGACGGTGATGGTGCTTTGGTCATCGATAGGGGCGGCGAGCACGCCCTGGGTGCCGAAATTCAGGTTGGTGGCGCTGTTCAGCACGCAGGTCGCCGCGATCGTGACCTGGACGTTGAACGTCCCGGTCGCCGTCGCCGCCTCGGCATCGCTCCCGGCGAAAGAGCAGAACGCCATTAGTGTCGTTGCCAGAAAATATCGCATTCGCATGCCCCTCCATGACGATTGATTGTTTAAGAATGCTAATAGTGTCGCAATCATGTCAACACCTTACCGTCAAGTTAACGGCCATTCCTCTACGCTTTGACGTCTATGTTCCACCGAACTTGCGTGAAGCAGACTCGACCCATCTCCCGCATGCCATTGAATGTTTCGCTGGGTGCGTTGGCCGCCAGACCGAGCGGTAATTCGCCACGCGCCAATAGGCGAGCATTTTCTGGAGGAGGTCAGGTGACAATGCGCCGGGCATCAAGGTCTCCGGGGTTGATTGCTGCTCAGGGCACGAGAACGGCGGCGCCTTCGAACCGGCCGGCGCGGAGATCGGCGAGGGCCTCGTTGGCCCGGCTGAGCGGGTAGCGCGTAGTCTTGGTGACGATGCCGATCTCCGGGGCCAGGCGCAGGAAATCGAGCCCGTCCTGGCGCGTGAGATTGGCGACCGACACGAGCTGCCGCTCTTCCCAGAGCAGCCGGTAGGGAAAGCTCGGGATGTCGCTCATATGGATGCCCGCGCAAACCACGCGGCCGCCCTTGCGCACCGCCCGCAGCGCCAGCGGCACGAGATCGCCCACCGTCGCATAGATGATCGCCGCGTCGAGCGCCTCCGGCGGCATCTCGCCGGATCCGCCCGCCCATGTCGCGCCGAGTATCCGCGCGAAGGTCTGGGCGGCCACATCGCCCGGCCGGGTGAAGGCAAATACCGTTCGTTCCTGCCATTTCGCGACCTGCGCCACGATGTGAGCCGCCGCGCCAAAGCCGTAGAGTCCGAGCTTCTTGCCGTCGCCGGCGATCGCCAGCGAACGCCAGCCGATCAGCCCGGCGCAGAGCAGAGGAGCGAGCGCCACGTCGCTGCCGGCCTCGCCGAGCGGGAATGCATAGCGCGCATCGACAATCGTCGCCGTCGCGAAGCCACCGTCGCGCGTGTAGCCGGTGAAGGCCGGCCGGTCGCAAAGATTTTCCCGGCCGCCCAGGCAATAGGGGCAGACGCGGCAGGTGTGGCCGAGCCATGGGATGCCCACGCGCTCCCCCAGGCCGAGGCCTTCGACGCCGGTCCCGATCGCATCGATCCGGCCGACGATCTCATGGCCAGGGATGATCGGCACCTTCGGGCCGGGCAGCTCGCCATCGACGACATGCAGATCCGTGCGGCAGACGCCGCAGGCGGCCACCTTCACTCGAATCTCGCCGGGTCCGGGTTGCCGATCGGCGAGATCTGTCCATTCGAGAGCGGTCCCAAGCTTCATTAGCACCATCGCTTGCATGGCGTTCTCCGGTTCCGCGGGAAGCCCACGGTCATTGTGACACGAGCGATCACCAGTGCACAGCCGGTAGCCTCATCCCGAGCCGTCGCCGCGTCGAAACACGATCAAGCCGCCGGGCGGCCACGAAACCGTCGCCGCAATTGTTGCCGGGTCCACCCGGCACGGTGGCGGGCCGCACCGGCCAGCGCCGCTTAATCTCCCGCGACGGTCTTGCCGGCCTTCTCCGTCAGCGCGATGGCCGGCGTGCCGGCGGCGACCGCCAGACGATCGGCTTAGCCCATCCGGCGAACATCGAGCGACGCCGTCCGCACGTTCAACAGACCTCCCGTCGTTTCTAGGCTTGCTTCGCCGGACCCAGATAGACGAGAGCTTTCATCGCTGACATCCAGGTCGTTATGACTTGGGCGCGAGCTACAGGTCGCGGCATCGCCGGGCGAGCCGTGGTCACTCAGCTTTCCGGCCAGCTCCGCCTTTTAAAGCCGGCTCAGGCTCCGCCCAAGAAGAAAGGCCGCGTTCATTCCGCGCCGTCCACCCAAGCGCGACACGACGATCAGGCTCAGGGTCGACCACAGCATGTCGTCTTGCCCTGACGCAATCTTCCGCCGGAAATCGATCGCCGCGAAAAGCGCCGAACGCGGCGGCGCCCATGTCTTTCCGGTCAAGGCCAATCAGAAGACGCCATGCCAGAACATCGAAACGGCTTTCAACGAGCCGGTTTTCCCCCCTGTGCTCACGGAATAGCGGCGTCGAAAAGGCATGGGCGCAGCGAATGGCAGGGAATCAACGTGCCGCCTGCCGAAGCCGCCGGGATTCAGTTCGAGCGGCCGGCGGTTCGGCAAATCTCCTGCGTCATACGTTCGCGCCAGGTCAAGAAGAACGGCGAGTGCGCTGGCCCCGGTTTGTGAGACAGTCGCTAAGGTGGGATTTCGCCCCTAGAAGTAGAGAAATGGGGCAGAAAATGTCGAAGACGAGAAAGAAGCGTGACGCAAAGTTCAAGGCGCGGGTGGCGATAGCGGCGTTGAGGGAAGACGGCACGGTTGCCGAGTTGGCGGGCCGGTTTGAGGTTCACCCGAGCCAGATATACGCGTGGAAGTAAAGAACCGCCGGAGGATGCGGCAAGCATCTTTGAAACCGGCGGACAAGCCAAAGCGGACGAAGGCAAAATCGCGAAGCTGCACGAAACGATCGGGCAACCGATCGTGGAACGCGATTTTTTATCGGATGTGCTCGGGAGGTAAGCCGGTCCGAGCGTATTCAAAAGGTTGAACCCAAGCGGAAGAGCTTGCCCGTTGTGCGGCAGTGCGCGTTATTGCGCCTGCCTCGCGCGGCGGTCTATCGCAAGCCCGCGCCTGTGAACCACGCCGATCTTGATCTGATGCAGCTGATCGACAAGCTGTATCTGGAAAGGCCTTTTTACGGAGCGCGAAAGATCGTCTTTGTGGTATCGCCCTCCGGGCATCCCGTTGCCCACATCCGCACAGGCTCAAAAACTACGGCAAAAGGAGATTCGCGGGAACAGAAAGCCTCGATACGATCCGCGATTGCCTCACACGCTATGCGTGCTGGCGTCGTTCGACCGGGGTGCGGGTTTCCATCTTAAATATCGGTGACCTCAAGAAGGACAAATCCAAGCTATCCCTCAAGCGCAAACGCCTGAAGGCGTCCGTCAATCCCTCTTTCAGGACGGAGTTGCTCGCTGGTTAACGATTCAGCATTTTGCCCTGACGTTGCCGTCGTTGCGTTGGCCAAAAAGCTTGCGCGTATCGCTTGGGCGGTCCTGGCACATGGCTGCGCCTATGACGCCGGAGGCGAAACGGCGGCGGCATGCAGGAGTTTGCCCGAGCGGTGTTCATCGCGCCGACGGGTCGCCGAAGTCTGCGTGGGGTGAAAGGAAGATCGCCTGACAGTCGAACGGCGGCGTGAAAACCTGAAACATTGAACGGCCCTTCGAGGCCGCTGTGATTATGAGGATCGGGCCGCGCGGATCTCGGTCTTGGCCGGGAACAAGACCCCGAGACCGGATACGTCGAAGCAGACTGAACAGAGTCAGACGAAACTCACCCTTGCGGACGGGGCGGCCCATACGTTCAAGGGGGTCGAGGCCTCCCCTTGCGACGAAGCATCGGCATGAACCATCAAGATCCGGTCGCCCGGCGGCGGACCTTTGCGATTATTTCCCACCCCGGCGCGGGCAAGACGACGCTCACCGAAAAGCTCCTGCTCTTCGGCGGCGCGATTCAGCTTGCGGGCGAGGTTCGCGCCAAGGCGAACCGCCGCCGGACCCGCTCGGACTGGATGGGAATCGAACGCGAGCGCGGGATTTCTGTCGTCACCTCGGTGATGACCTTCGAATATGGCGGTTGCGTCTTTAATCTTCTCGATACGCCGGGCCACGAGGATTTCTCGGAAGATACCTATCCCGCGCTGGCCGCTCGCAGGATCGCGTTGTTTTCCGACTGGCGGAGCATCTTCGTTCGTCTGGTCGAGCCGGACCGGCATAGGGAGGATCGCCAGCCGGCCGCTGCTCTTGCGTGCGATCGCCAGCGGGTGCGGCATGCGAGACAAAATACGATCGCCGCAGCGCGTTCGCAGGCGAGGGCGGTTGCGGCCGCGAAGGCGGTTCGCGCCGGCGCCATTTTTCTCCGCGAACGCGTAAAAAATGCGGCGCCGTTGACCGGCCTGCACCGCCTGCGGCTCGCCTCGCGAGAGCCTTTCAAGTTTTCCCTCAGGGCCGTCAACAGGTTATCCGGCAAGGCGCCGATCCCGATGCCGTTTTCAACCACCCGCCGCAGGGCCTGGTCGGCATCGCGCCGCGCGCAAGAGAAGTTCATCTTGCCCGGTCCAAACGGGCGGCGCGCATGGCGATGAAACAATGGAACTTTCAAGTCGTGCTCGAGAGCGCTCGCCTGGCGGCTCACCGCCGATTGGCTGAGACAGAGAGTCTCGCCCGCATGGGTAAACGACTCCGCCGTGGCCGCCCCGCGCTAATATCCGCAGCTTATCCCAGTCCAACCTACTCCTTGCAGCCGGCAACCTCATTCCGCCACGGCCCGCGTGTCGGCTTGCTGGGCAAGCCAGCGCTCCGCCTCGATCGCCGCCATGCAGCCGAGACCGGCCGCGGTCACCGCCTGGCGGTAGACGTCGTCGGCGACATCGCCCGCCGCGAATACGCCCGGCACGCTCGTCGCGGTCGAGAAAGGCGCTGTCTCGATGTAGCCATTCGGCTTGATCGCGAGCTGGCCCTTGAAGAGACCGGAAGCGGGCTCGTGTCCGATCGCAACGAAGAGGCCATCGGCCTCAAGCTCGCGCAAGCTCCCCGTTTTGACATTCCTCAAACGAATATGGCTCACGCCCGGAGGATTGTCCGTGCCGCGGATTTCGTCGACGACGTGATCGAAGATCAGTTCGACATTCGGCCTCTTGAACAACCGTTCCTGCAGGATGCGATCGGCGCGAAATAGCTTGCGCCGGTGCACGAGCGTGACCTTGCTGGCGATGTGGCTCAGATACAAAGCTTCCTCGATCGCCGTATTGCCGCCGCCGATGACGACGACCGGCTTGGCGCGAAAAAAAAATCCATCGCAGGTCGCGCAGGCGGACACGCCATAACCTTTAAACTTGGTTTCCGAAGGGATGCCGAGCCATCTCGCCTTGGCTCCGGTCGCAATGATTAAAGTGTCGCAAGTGTATCTGGCGCCGCTGTCGCCTTGGAGCCGGAAAGGCCGCCGGCCAAGCTCGACTTCGACGATATGATCCGCGACCATGCGCGCGCCCACATGTTCGGCCTGTGCCTTCATCTGGTCCATGAGCCAAGGGCCCTGGACCGGCGCGGCAAAGCCTGGATAATTCTCGACGTCGGTGGTGACCGTCAGCTGGCCGCCCGGCTCGAAGCCAGAGATCAGAACCGGCTCCAACATGGCGCGCGCGGCGTAGATCGCGGCGGTGTAGCCGGCGGGTCCCGATCCAACGATGATCATTTTGACATGCGAAAGGTCCGCGGACCCGGGAGTTGCCGACATGAAACGCCTTGTGCGATGGCAAGCGCGACACCCGCTTGCCCCTGCCCGATCCATGGAAAACGCGACTTTTTAAAATATAAGATCAGCTTGCTTGACCGCAACCTTTCGCCCGTTGCGCGGCGCGGCTTTGCAAAGCGCCGTCGCCGGGACCGCGCAACGCGTCGTTTTGGTTTCGTCGAGTCCCGGGCGGGAAGCGCACCGGATTCCTTGGCTTAGCCGCGATGTTGGCGGCGTCTCGGCGGCCCGGCCGCGACCGGCTGCAAGGTTAGGGCACCGATGCCGGCGGACAAATTGATGCCTGTCGTTGTGCCGGAAAGCGGCTGCAGGCTTATCGCATCGCCGTAGCCGCCGACGAGCGTATTGGCGCTGCCGCCGGCACCTAACGCGATGCCAACGCCCGGGCCGGCGTAATCGCCGGCGAGCGCATAGCGGCGGCCGGGAGGCCCCTCGGTGAAAACGCCCCAGGCGAACTGGCCGGGACCGGTCGCGCCAACGTCGACGCCGATTCGGTTGATCGTTCCCGCATAATGTTCAGGCCTGCCACGCGCAGGATGAAACACGCAGGAAAGGGTTTTGCTCGATCCGATGATAAAGCCGATCCCAGGGGCGACATTGCATTTGAGCACGCCGGAGGGTACTTGTGCGGCGCGTGGCGCGGTCGCGGTCAAGCCAACAAGCGCGGCGCCGAGGAGTGCCACGCGCACCGGCGGGGAAAACGAAAAATTCATGAAGATTTACTCCTTGATGAGAGAACTTAATCCCTGCCAGAAGCCGCGGCGCGGCGGCTGAAAAGGGGTACTGGCTTATACTCCCGGCGGTCAGCTCCAAAACAGGTAAATCCCGGATGGATGGTAGCATGACTTTTCTGTTTCGCCAGTTTTCTTCCTTTGTCGTGGTTGGCTTCATCGCCACTGGCGTCCATTATGCGCTTTTGATCGGGCTGGTCGAGATAGCGGGGATTTCGGCGGTGGCGGCCGCTTTGATCGGCTATGGGGCGGGCGGCACGGTTTCCTATGGCCTAAACCGCCGCCACACTTTTCGAACGAAGCTGCCGCACGAGGCGGCCGTGTCCCGCTTCACGCTAGTGGCCGCCGTGGGCTTCGGGCTCACCTATATTTTTATGTCTCTTTTTGTCCGCGTCGCGGGCATTCCTTATCTGCCGGCACAAGTGGCGACAACCGGGATCGTCATGCTCTGGAGCTTCGCCGCTCACCGGTCATGGACTTTCCCTGCCGACCGGGACGCGCGAGGATTGGCGGCGCCCGCGGAAAGACGCTCAAGGCCACCGCGCGAGGGGCGGTAGCGACGACAAAATCGCCTCGACGTTGCCGCCGGTTTTCAAGCCGAAAATCGTCCCGCGATCGTAGATCAGGTTGAATTCGGCGTAGCGGCCGCGCCGGGTCAGCTGCTCGTCACGATCGGCCTTGGTCCAGGAAAGCGCGAAATTGCGGCGCACGAGTTCGGGATAGACGGCAAGAAAACCCGTGCCCACGGCCCGGGTGAACGCGAAGTTTTCGGCGAACGCGGTTTCGTCGCCGCTAGGGCAATCGAGATAATCGTAAAAAATACCCCCCGTCCCCCGCGGCTCGTTGCGGTGCTTCAGATAAAAATAATCGTCGCACCATCGCTTGAATTTCGCGTGATCGGCAACTTTGGCGTGGATATCGCAGGCGGCCTTCATGGCGGCATGGAAGTCACGCGTGTCCGGATCGGTTTGGACGCGCCTTCGGTCGAGCATGGGAGTGAGATCGGCGCCGCCGCCGAACCACGCCTTGGCGGTCTCCACGAAACGCGTGTTCATATGGGCGATGGGAACGTTCGGATTCCACGGATGCGCGATCAGCGAAACCCCAGAGGCCCAGAACGCCGGATCGGTTCCGGCGCCAGGTATTTGCGCCGCGAATTCCGGCGGAAATGTTCCGAAGACCGTCGAAGTATGAACCGCCATTTTCTCGAACACGCGGCCCGCGAGGATCGCCATGCGGCCGCCGCCGCCGTCGCCGCCGGGGTGATCGGTCCTTGCCCAAGTTTTGGTCAGGAAACGTCCCGGCGCCATGCCCGGCTCGGCGAAAGGTCCCTCCGCCTCACGCTCCAGCACCTCGAAGGCCGCGATGACCTCTTCCTGGAGCCGTTCGAACCACGCCCGGGTTTCGCTTTTGCGACGATCGGTTGCATCGGCTTTTGTCATGGAGCTTGGTCTTCCGGGGTCAAGCGGATCGAACGCCGCAGGTCAAGCGCGATGTTCGCGCTCCTTAAATACATCGAGATTTATCGCGCGCGATCGAGGCAAATCAAATGGGCTCGCCCCCCTGCGCTCCGCACGTCAAGACCTCACGGCGGGGCCTTTTGCCCTTTGTCGAACGTCGCGCTCAAACTCTTAACAAGCACCGTCTTGACGTTGTAGCCGTCGTCCGTGAGCGTCATGTCGTAGCAGCTGCGCGGGTAACCATTTTCCAGGCTCTTTCGTTGCGCAACCATCTTCGCCAACTCGGCTCGCGCCGTTTCCAGCGTGGCGGGGCTGACCTCGATCTTCGTCAAGCCCTTGTCGCGCAATCCATAATCGAGAGCGACGTCGTTGCGCATTTCGGTCGAAGGATTTTCGAACTCGCAAAGGTTTTTGAGCTGACCGACATACATCAAGCGAATGAATTCCTTTCCGTCGAGACCTTGAATCAAAGCCAGCACGCGGCTCTTCTCGCCGCCCGTCAAGTTTTCCACGTGGAAGAGCGCCCGTTTAGCATCCGCGGCGGAGAGCGCGCGGTCGGCTGCGTCCATGTCGATCTCGACGCCAAGAACCTTGATCGCGCTCACCGACGCTGCTCTTTCGAGAAATTTTTGCAATGCAAGGTGAAGACCGCGGAAATTCATCAGGATGATCGCAAGGACAACAAGGCTGAAAGCGATTTGCAGAGCTGATTTGAGATAATCCAAAGCTTTTGACATCGCACCCTCCCTCAATAATTGAAACAGGATAACAGTTTTGGCGCCATTTTTCGCTTGCCGTTTGGCCACGGCGAAGACGTCATTTCTGGTTGGAACGTCAAAAGCTTCCGCCGAGCTGCCGCGCGGCTTCTCCCGCCGCCATAGCCGCGGCGACGGCGACATTCAAGGACCGCATCGGCGGCATCAAGGGAATGACGAGACTCGCATCGGCGGCGGCATGGACTTCGGCCGGCACCCCGGCCGAATCGCGGCCGAAAAGCAGGATATCGCCGGGACAATAGCTAAAAGCCGTGTAGGCCAGGCGCGCCTTTGTCGTAAGCAGGACGAGGCGCTGGCCAGTGGCGCGGCGCCACTCCCCGAACGCGGCCCAATGGGGATAGCGGGCGATCTCGACATGGGCAAGGTAATCCATGCCGGACCGGCGGAAATGCTTGTCGCTCGCCAAGAAACCCGCGGGCTCGATTATCGCGGCGGCGAGCCCAAGACGGGCGCACATCCGCAAGATCGTGCCGGTGTTTTGCGGGATGTCCGGCTGATAGAGCGCCACCGTCAAAGGCGCGGTCCGGTCGGGCTGCATGTTCGCGGTCGCGCATTTCCAAAAAAACGGGGAACGCCAAGGGAACGGTCACAATCTCGTGGCTTGACGCGCAAGCCTCGTATCTAGCATGGAACGGGCGGGCGAAGGCGTGGCGGCACGGCTATTGCTTCCGTGACGGCGCTCGATTATTCGAGAGTCAAGACGATACGCCGGAGCTCGAGGACATCATGGCAGCAAGCACAATAGCGGAAGAACCGACCCGGAGGGACTTTCTGCTCGTCGCGACCGGCGCGATGGGCGCGGGCGGGGCCGCTTTCGCGGCCTGGCCGCTGATCGACCA
>JBATYB010000337.1:0-2336 GCA_049673825.1 Methylocella sp.
ATAAGAAACGCAACGTCGTCGAACGCTGCTTCTGTCGCCTCAAAGACTTCCGCCGCATCGCCACCCGCTACGACAAACTCGCCAGAAACTTCTTTTCCGCCCTCTGCCTTGGGGCTACTTCCGCCTAGTGGCTATGATTTATTTGAGTCCGAACCCTAAAGGGTCAACGGCAAAGGAAAAGCCGGCCAGTTTGCGGCGTGGGCGCGCCATCCGGCCGGAAAGCCACGCGTGGCACGGCCGGGGAATGGCGACCGCGCCGGAACCATCCTTGCGAAGCAGCATCATTCTTTCTCTTCCGTTAGGCGCGCGACGGCGATGCATCAAGGCGAAACGGGACTGGCCGCGAAAAATTTGCGAGGCACCGGGAATAAATAGGCGGGCCGCGAAGTCTCCTCCCTGGCAACGGCGCTAAGCCGCCATGGAGAGACCAACCATGTCAGACAACAAGCAGGGCATCGACCGGCGCGGCGCGCTTGAATGCATGATCTGGGCCGGCACAGGCGTCATCTGGACGCTCGCTGGCGGCGTGCCCAAATCCTCGCAACTCCTCGGCATTGGAACGGCGCAAGCGGCCGAAAAGGCGGCCACGGGCTTCAGCTTCGTGCAGATTTCGGACAGCCATGTCGGTTTCAGCAAGCCGGCCAATCCCGATGCGCTCGGGACCTTGAAGGAAGCGATCGATAAGGTGAACGGCCTTCCGGTTAAGCCCGCCTTCATGATCCACACCGGCGACATCACCCATCTCTCGAAGCCCGGGCAATTCGACGATGCGGAAAGAGTCATCGGCGAAGCCAAGCTCGATGTTCATTACGTGCCGGGCGAGCACGATATTATCGACGAGAACAATGGCCAAGCCTATCTCGAGCGCCATGGCAGGAATACGAAGGGCACCGGCTGGTTCGCCTTCGATCAACGCGGCGTGCACTTTATCGGCCTTGTCAACGTCGCCAATTTGAAAGCAGGCGGCATGGGCTCGCTCGGCGATGAGCAATTGGCTTGGCTTGCGGCCGTCCTCAAGGACAAGCCTGCCTCGACGCCGATCGTCGTCTTCGCGCATATTCCGCTCTGGACCGTTTATCCGGAATGGGGCTGGGGCACCGAGGATTCGGCCAAGGCGCTCGCTTTGCTCAGACGGTTCGGCTCGGTCACCGTGCTCAACGGCCATATCCATCAATTGATGCAGAAAGTGGAAGGCAATGTCACCTTCCATACCGCGATGTCGACCGCCTTCCCGCAGCCCGCGCCCGGAACCGCCGCTTCGCCCGGACCGATGCTCGTGCCGGCCGAAAAGCTGCGCACTTTGCTGGGACTGACGAGCGTCGAGGTCCGGCGCGGAAAACAACGCCTCGCGATCACCGATACGCCGCTTGCCGCAAGCTAAACCCGCTCCAGCAAAAGGAAACCAACATGCGCAATTTGACCAAGCCGAACCGCTCCCGCGTGTGGGCCTTGGGTTTGTGCCTTATTTTTGCCACCGCCGCTTGCGGCGTCATTTTGACCATGCCCGCGGCCGCCGCCGGCGCCGAGGTGAATATCGATAATTTCGCGTTTACCCCAATGGAGCTCACGGTGAAGGCCGGAACGGCGATCGTCTTCCGCAATCGCGACGACATCCCCCATATCGTCGTCGGCGCGAACGGCGAATTCCATTCCAAGGCACTCGATACGGACGACAGTTTTTCGTTCACCTTCGCCAAGGCCGGAACCTAGGGCTATTTTTGCGGCCTGCATCCGCAAATGCAGGGCAGGATCGTGGTCACGCCGTGACGCGGGGGGAGTCGAAGGCGCCAGGGACAAGTAGTCCTCGGACCGCCCGGTGGCACTTTTGCCGCCGCTCAGAGCTTAAGCGCGGCCCTCAACTCCCGCAGCTGATCGCGCTTCTCCACCGCCATCCGGCGCGCCTCGTCCGTTTTGGCGCCGCCAACTTCTTCTTCGAAATTTTTAAGCTCGGCATCGAGCCCGGCGGCGTCGAGTTCGGCGAGGGGGATCGTTTGCTCCGCGAGGATGGTAAGGCCAGACGGCGAAACCTCGGCGAAACCGCCCCGCACGAAGAGACGCAGTTTTTTTGCCGGCGTTTCGTCGATCACGACGACGCCTGGCTTCATCGTCGAGATCAAGGGAGCATGATCCTTGAGGACGGTGAATTCGCCTTCCGTTCCGGGAACGCCCACGGCTTCGACGTCTCCCGAAAAGACGAGTTGTTCGGGGGAAACGAGTTCGAAGTGAAAAGCCGCCATCGCATGCCCCCGAACGTGATTTCAGTTTTTTTACTTGTGCCGCGCAGGGTTCGCCCCGAATGCGTTGGCTATCCCCGCGCGCGCGGGCCAAAGCTACGC
>JBATYB010000338.1:0-2226 GCA_049673825.1 Methylocella sp.
GTCCGGGAGCGGGGTATCATGGAGATCAAGGCGTTTGACGTGACCCATACCGAGGGAGAATGGCGGCGGCTTCTCACGCCGGAACAATATCGCATCATGCGCGCGCATGGCACGGAGGCACCGGGAAGCTGCGCCCTCGATCATGAAAAGCGGCCAGGCGTATTCGTCTGCGCGGGATGCGGACAGCGCCTCTTCGTGTCGGCCAAAAAATTCGATAGCGGCACCGGCTGGCCGAGCTTTAACGATCCCCTCGAGGGGGCCGTCGAGAACAGCGATGACCGCAGCCATGGCATGGACCGCACCGAGGTGCATTGCAGCCGCTGCGGCAGCCATTTGGGCCACGTCTTTCGGGACGGGCCGCCGCCGGCGCATTTGCGCTACTGCATCAATGGCGTCGCGATGAATTTTCTCCCCGAGTGAAGCGCACATGCGATCAGCGGATATAGACCGCCTCGATGACCTTGAGTTCTTCTCCCAACGGATCGATTTCGAGACGCACCACCTCGGCCATCAGGCGGTCGCGGAATTTATAGGCCCGCCGCCAGCCGTCCTCGGTGACCGGAGGCCAGGGCGTGAAGGTCTTCTTATCGACCATCAAGGCTTCGCATCGCAAGCGCGGGCCGGAGATGTTGCGGGCGATGATATACATGGCGGCTTCAACCCGTCCTCGTCCTTGACAGGCTCGTCGCGGGCATTGCGCGAGATCCCCGGTGCGAGCATATAGTCTCGCACTTTTAGAAAATATCGATAAAATTCCTCCTGAAAGGTACAATTCGAAAAGCGATGCCTCGAAATGCCCCGTCCCGCGAAAGGCGCCGGACGGTCTTGCCTGGTCGAACGAAAGATCCGCATGGTTTGGCTGCGACGAGCGATCGGCGTGATCTTTGCCGCGGCGGTCGCGATTGGCGCGGGACTGGTGTTTTTGCCGGTCGCGGCGCTCGCCGATCCGGTGACGCGCGCGGCGGGTTTTGCACTGATCCAGTTTGCCGTCTGGGCGCTTGCCGATGCGGACATCGCGGATGAACCTAATGGCGGCGACTTGGCCGCGTTGACCCGCTTCGTCTGGATGGCGGTCGTGACGGTCTGCGTCGTTCCCGTCGTGGCCGTGGCCTCGATCGGCGAGATCGCCAGGGTGCGTGCGCTCCCCTGGTATGCCGGCGCGACCGGCGCCGCCGCCGCGTCCGCGCCGTGGCTCATTCGCGCGGCGTGGCATCTGCCAAGAGCGGCGGACTACAATTTCGCGGAATTGCGGTTTGCCCTTGTTTTCTTCGTTGCCGGCCTGATTTCCGGTTCGGTTTATTGGCTTCTCGCGGGCCGGGACGCGGGAGCCCCGGTTCGGGAACCATGACTTTGACACGAGCGCAAGCGTCAGATCCGAAAAGAAGCGGCCGGCATCCGGCATGCCGGAAAATCCTCCAGCGGCATCGGCTTCATGACGACTTTTTCGATCCCGCGAAGGCGTAAGGCGCCCATAAGCTCGGGTCCCGGCGCCAACGCGCCGGTAAAGACCGCACAATGCGGCGCCGCCGATGCCGTGTTTGACGCCGGAAAACCGAGGTGTTCACGCAGAACATGGTCGGTTCGCCGGGCGATGGCCGGGGCTGGATCGAACCATGCCACCGGCCAAGGCGCGAGCCGCTCGAAATGCCTCAGCAGCAAAGGATAATGCGTGCAAGCAAGCACGATGCAATCCGTGCGAAGCTCACCCGCGGTCACGAATGCAGGCGCGATTTCCCGCGCGATCGCCGCGTCCGAAACATTTTTCCCCTGCATGAAAGCTTCGGCAAGAGGCGCGAGCAGGCTTGAGCCGGCGAGGGTAACCGCGCAATGAGCGGCATAGGTGCGCACCAACTCGCGCGTATAATCGCGCGCGACGGTGCCGGGCGTCGCCAGCACGGAGATAAGCCCCGAGCGCGATTGGCTCGCCGCTGGTTTGATCGCGGGCACCGTGCCGACGAAAGGGATTTTTGGGAACCGCGCGCGCAGATGCGGCAGCGTCAGCGTGGACGCCGTGTTGCAGGCAATGACAACGGCGTCCGGGCCACAGAGGGCGATCAAGCGATCCGTGACCGCCAAGACCCGCGCGACCAAAGCGTCTTCCCCCAGTTCGCCATAAGGGAAAGCGGCATTATCCGCGGCGTAAACGATTTGCGCGTCCGGAAGCAGCCGCGCCACCTCCCCGCAAACGGTCAGGCCGCCGAGGCCGGAATCAAAGACGAGAATTTT
>JBATYB010000339.1:0-2130 GCA_049673825.1 Methylocella sp.
GATCGCGCCGAACTGAAAATCCGAAAATCCGGGCTTGTCGATGATATTGACCGCGACACCCGCGGCGCGCGCGGCGGCCTGAAACTCCGCCGCCTCCGCGGCGCTCTCCGCATCGACGATGGCGAGCGCGGCGCCGCGAAAATCCTCCGGTTCGATCCGGCGCGAAACGAGGGCGACCGCCAGGCAGCGCCTTGCCAAAGCAACGAGACCAGAACAAGGGTCCGGGCTAAAAACGTCGAGCGTCGCCCCCGCCGCCTGGCAAAGCTCAGCCTTCCAGAGGACGGCATTGGAGCCGCCCGCGAGAACCACGCGTTTGCCGGCAAGCGAGAAGAAAACCGGCAGGCAGGCAAGCCCCCGCATAAGAGGGCCGCAATCCTCCTCGTCTTCGCCGGGGGGTGAAAAAATCTCGCTCATCCGCGCGTTTTCCCTTATTGGGTACCTCTGTCCGCTGTTTGTTTGCCCCTTCATTGGACTAGCGAAACTAGGGCGTGTCGCCATTAGCCGATCGGGGCATTGTAATGGGGGTCTGACGCGAGAAGGCGTTCGCGCTTCAAATCGCCTTCCGGCCAAGCCGCGAGGATCAAACCGCTTGTTCGCGCCTTGCAAGGAATATGCGCGGCAGACTTTGCACGAAATATAACATATTGGCGTCTTGTCAGCCAATTGGCACCACGGCAAGGTAGGACCGATGCCAGCGGTTCCATCGCCACGAGGAATTTCGTTTGGGCTTCGCTGCCGGACATTTCAAACGCAAGCTTGGCTTCCTTGTCTTGCTCGCCCTGCTTTCCTTCGCCCAACTTCCGGCGGCGGCCGGCGGCGGCGTTTTCGTGCCGGGCTTTTGGGACCCGCATCATCGCGCCGCCAAGCCCGATCTGAGCGGCCTGCGGAGCCTGCGCTTCTTAACCGAGGACGATTACCCGCCGTTCCACTTCGCGCTGCCGGACGGAACGCTCTCCGGATTCGATGTCGATCTCGCGCGGGCCATTTGCGAGGAATTGAAAATTACTTGCACCGTCCAGGCGCGGCGTTTCGATACTTTGATCGACGCGCTAAATGACGATCAAGGCGACGCGCTCATGGCGGCTATCCGCATCGATGCGCAGGCCCGCGCAACGCTCGATTTTTCCGGGCCATATTATACCACCCCGGCGCGTTTCGTATCGCTGAAGGCCATGGCGGCCGAGCCGGCGACACCGGAAAGCTTGCGCGAAAAAACCGTCGGCGTCCAGACAAAGAGCGCGCATGAAGCCTATCTGGAAAGGTTTTTTCCAGACACGATCCGCAAGTCCTACAAATCGCAAAAGCTGCTGCGCGAGGCTCTCGCTAATGGCGAAATCGACACGATTTTCGGCGACGGAATATCGCTCAGCCTGTGGCTCGACAGCCAGGACGGGCGGCGCTGTTGCGGCTTTCGCGGCGGTCCCTACATGGACGCAAAGTTTTTTGGCGAAGGTGCTGGGATCGCGGTGAAGAAAGGCAACACCCAGTTGCGTCAGGTGCTCGATTACGCGCTCGCGGCGCTTGCCGCGCGGGGAACTTATACCGACCTCTATCTCAAATATTTCCCGCTCGGATTTTATTGAGGGCCGGAACCAGATTTTTGTCTTGCGGGGAGCCGTCTAAATTTGGATCGCTGGATCGGCGACGCTATGGGAGGTCTAAGCGTCATAAGTAGTCATAGACCTTGGGCTCGGCAGCCGCTATAATTTGCGCGGTGACAGGTGCCGAAGGACGCTGGTGCCGTGGGAGCGGAACGCCTGGATCCGGCCGACTCTCCTGAGTGATATGATTGAAACTGATGGAGATGAAGATGGCAGAACGGAGTTACGAGGCTTGCATTCATTCCTGCCTCGAGTGTGTCGCGGCCTGCGAGACATGCGTTGCTTGCTGCATCGGCGACGCGGGAATGGCGGACTGTCTCCGCCTGTGCCTTGAGTGCGCGGAAATCTCTCAGGGAACGGCTCGCGTGATGGCGCGCGGTTCACGCCAGGCGGCGAAATGGGCGACCCTCTGTGCCGAGATTTGTGACGCCTGCGCTGCCGAATGCAGCAAGCATAGTCACGACGAGTGCCGCAAGTGCGCCGATGCTTGCCGACGGTGTGCCCAACAGTGCCGTAGTGTCGCGACGGG
>JBATYB010000340.1:0-5946 GCA_049673825.1 Methylocella sp.
TTGCTGCCCTTGCTCGCGGGTCATTTGATCGCCGGGCTTGACGCCTTTCACCTCGATCGAGGTTTCGCCGTCGCAAAGACCGACAACCAGATCGCCGTCCGCCGAAGGTCGCAGCTGATGGCGCGGCGGATCGTTGCCGGCGAGCACAGGGCTCGCCACGAGGGAAAGAGCGAGTGCGAGACGGTGGCAAAGGCGCATGATCGTCTCCCTCAGTAGCTGGCAAGCGTTGTCGCCGGCGGGCGATCCTTGGCGCCGTTCGACGAAAGATAACTTGCCCGCACGGTGACGGGGTTGCGGTTCCAAAGATTATAAACCTTGTCGATCATGCCCGACGCCAGCACATTGAGTCGACCATCGCCACAGCCGTCGAAGGCGTTGAAGGGGTCGGCGCGGTTCATTTGAACGGTGAGCTTCGGCAGCCCCTCGGGAGCATAGGGCCACGGCCAGGCGGTCGAGAGCAGCCCATAGAAGCTGATGTTGCCAATGCGGTTCAGGAGAAGCTGATGGGTGTGACCGTGAATCACGGACACCGTATCGAATTTGGCGAGGATCGCCTGGACTTCATCGGCGTCCTCCGTCCAGAAATTCCAATTACGGTAATATTTGTAGAGAGGCGAGTGGGAGAAAATGACGACGGGCGTCTTTGTATCGATGGCCGCGAGATCTTTTTGCAGCCATTGACGCCCTTCCGGTCCGACCTCGAAGCGCGACTGGACGCCGTTGTCGAGCCCGGCGACCGTGTGCATCCTCTCCTCAGGAGTCATACCCCGCGCGGTCCAAAAATCCTTTTCCTGGACGCTCATCAGCGTCACGAAATGCACGCCCTTGCGATCAAACGAATATTGGGGGGGGCCGAACAAGGACTGCCAATGCTCGCCCAAATCGAGGAACCAATCATGCTCCCCGACCATCATCTTTAGAGGAGCCTTGAGATCCTTCAGAATCTGAGCGCCAAGATCGAGTTCCTCCCTGCGGCCGAGCTGGGCGAGATCGCCGCCGAAGAGAACAAAATCAGGCTGCGGGTCAAGCGCATTGACGTCTTCCACCGCCTTTACCGCGGACCGGATAAACCGGTCATTTACACTCCGCGGGTAAAGATGACTGTCTGAGATATAGGCGACGGTGAAAGGAGGCGTTGCGCTCTCCGCCGCTTGCGCGATCTCGATCAGCTGAAAGCTTTGTGGAACGATCAGCCCCTTCGCGGCGGCGATCCCGGCCGAAACTCCGGCAATATGGAGAAAGCCGCGCCGGGAGAGCGCGCCCATCCGCGTAAGGTCGCCGAAAAATGAGGCGCGTTCCTCGTAATGCTTGGTCTCGATGCTCTTGTGCGCCATGACTTTGCTCCCTGGCGAAAATGCTTCACATGAAACATTTTTGCCGTCTATCTTTTCGTTTCACCGCGTGAGCTAATCTGGAAACTCCGCGAATTTTCGAAGATCATGCTCTCAATAGGCGCCGATCGACGCCGGATTGCGCAGATCCGGGGTGATCCCGGCATCGCCAAGATCTCCCTTCCTGCCCTCGGCGATTTCGGTTTCACGCTGCGGCCGGTTGGTTTTGAGCGATGATTGCCGGGCCAACTCCGCCTTGTTGAAATCGGCGAAGCGGTCGTCGGTGAGGGTAAAGAGGAAAGCAACAAGATCGTCGATCTCGGCTTCGCTCAACGCAAGACGCTGCATGCCGCCGTCGAGAAACGGATTTGGAACACCGCCCTTGTTGTAATGGTCCATCACGTCCCAAAGGGTCGCGAGAGAGCCGTCGTGCATATAGGGCCCGGTGATCCCGATATTGCGGAGGGTCTCGCTCTTGAAGGCGCCGATATCGGCCGGGTTTTTGGTCACCAGGAACCGGCCGAGCTCGGAATAGGATGTCTGCAAGGCGAGTTCGTCGATCTGCTTCGTATCGCCGGTCGTCAGGATGCCAAGCGCCTTGCGAGCCAGCTCGGCAAAGTTTTGCTTGTGCGCGGCGATCCCGATATTGTGAAACTTCTGGTCGGAGAACAGCGGCGACACCGCGTTGAAGGCGTGGCAGGAGCTGCAGCGCCCCTTGCCTTGGAACAACGCCCAGCCGCGCTGCGCCGAATCGCTGATCGCCTGAGGGCCCCCGGCCAAGAAGCGATCGAACGGCGAATTGGCGGAATATTGCGTCCGCTCGAAAGCGGCGATCGCGGCCGCGATGTCTTCGTAAGTGGGATCGTGCCCCAAGAGGGATTTGAACGCGTCCGAATATTCCTGGATCCTGGCGACCTTTGCGACGACAGCGCCAGGGGTCTTTTGGCCCATTTCAATTGGGTTGAGAATCGGAAGTTTGGCCTGATCCTCGAGCGCGGGCGCGCGGCCATCCCAAAATTGCGACGCTTGAAACATCGCGTTCAACACGGTCGGCGCATTGCGCTGGCCATGCTGGTCTTGGACGCCCGCGGACGTCGCGCTGTTGCCGCGATGATCGGTAAATCCCTTGGTGGGATCGTGGCAGGTCTCGCAGGCGACCGAGTCATCGACCGAAAGGCGCTTGTCCTTGAACAATTTTTCGCCGAGAGCGGCAAGTTGCGCCGTCGGCTCGCGCCCTGGCGACACGGCCAGGGCATAGAGTTGCGGCGAAATGCCAAGGGGCAGGGCGGGTTTAAGCGGTGTTTGCTTCTCGGGCGTAGCACGTGCGAGAGTAGCCGGCGCGGGAGTGGCCGGTGCCCGAGTACCCGGTGCGGGAGTGCCCGGTGCCGGTGGCGGATTGTTGGAGGAAGTGATCGCCACCCCCAACAACGCGAGCAGGACCCCTCCAAGTATCAGAGCCGCGAAGCTAGCTACCAGCTTCCCGCGCGAAGGTTGCATCGTATCCTCCCGAAGTTCCTCTTCGCCAAGCTTGCGTGAATGTGCAACCGCGGACGATTATCTTCCCGCCAACATAACCAGAAAAATGCCGGAGGTGAACCACTAAAATTTGAAAACTGCCGCAGGCCGAGCCCCGCGAGGCTGGGTGCCCGGCGAAGGCGGACGCCGTCAAGGGCGGCGCGGCAAAGGCGGCGGCATCGCGGATGGCAAGGCGCGAAAGCGGCTTGACGGGCGCCACCCCGACCGGCATGACGCTAGCGCAAATCCGCGACGTTCTCGTAAATTCGCGAGGCCGAAGTCTCTCTCGTTCGTCACGGCGGCGGCCACGATCCTGGGGCTGATCGAACCGTGGCTCTTTTTTCTTTGTTGAAATCGCGAGAGCGCGCATGGGCCGGGTAGCTTATGTCAATGGCCGCTATGTCTTGCACCGCGACGCCATGGTTCATATCGACGACCGCGGCTACCAATTCGCCGATGGCGTCTACGAAGTGTGCGAAGTCTTTCGCGGCGCCTTGATCGACGAGAAACGCCATTTCGAGCGGCTCGCCTATTCGCTCGCGGAATTGCAAATCGCCCCGCCTGCGCGGGCCGGCGCGCTCGCCGTGGTGGTCCGCGAGGTCATGGCGAGGAACAGGGTCGAGAACGGCTTCGTCTATGTGCAGGTAACGCGGGGCGTGGCGCCGCGCGACCACGTCTTTCCACAAAAGCCCGCGCGTTCGAGCCTGGTCGTCACCGCGCGTCAGGTCGATCCTGAAAAAAGCGAGATTACCGCGCGCAAGGGCGTAAGCGTCATCACCACTCCCGACCTGCGTTGGAAAAGGGTCGATATCAAGACGATTTCCCTGCTGCCCAACGTTCTTGCGCGCCAGCTGGCGAGTGAGAGCGGCGCCTACGAGGCCTGGCTTGTCGATTCCCTGGGCATGGTCACCGAAGGAGCGGCATCGAACGCTTGGATCATCAGCAAGGCGGGAGTTGTCGTCACGCGTCAGCTCGATCATTCCATCCTGCGCGGCATCACCAGGACCACGCTGATCGAAATCGTCGCGGCGGAAGGTCTGAAATTGGAGGAAAGACAATTCAGCCTCGAAGAGGTTTTCGCCGCGCGGGAGGCCTTCATCACCGGAGCGACGACGCTCATTATGCCGGTCGTGCGCATCGACGGGCGCGAGATCGGCGCGGGGATTCCCGGACCGGTCGCATCGAAATTGCGCGCGATTTTTCATGACACCGCCGCGCGGTCCTGGTAATTTTACGGTTGGCTTTTCAAGTTACGGATTAAGTCCTGATATCAATGATCAAAGTAGGGCTTGCGGCGCCGCCTATTGGTCTAATATGATCGGGGGCCGGGAGTGGCCGGATCGCGTGTTTCTAATCGTCCTTCTTTCTCCAATCGTCGTTCTTAAGGGAGACGGTGTTTTTCGCGAGCTTGTTTCCGGCCTGCCAGGATGTGGTGTCGCATGGCAGCCCGCGGCTTCACATTAAAGGCGTTAATGATCGCGTAGGCGGCCCATGGGGCAAACGCCAGCCAAACGGCGCCAGTGGTTTTTCATGAGCAATATGCGCTGGCCACGGCGCCAAGAACAAAATAGGGATACCCGGACATGGGAGCGGAGCGGCCACAAAATCTGCAGGACACTTTTCTCAATTTTGTCCGTAAGAACAAGGTTCCTCTCACGATCTTCCTGGTCAACGGCGTCAAACTGCAAGGTGTCGTCACCTGGTTCGACAATTTCTGCGTATTGCTGCGCCGCGACGGGCATTCCCAGCTCGTTTATAAGCATGCCATATCGACGATCATGCCCGGCCAGCCGATTCAGATGTTCGAGCCCGGCGACGAGGCTGGCCACGCCGGGCCAAAGGATAATTTCGCAAAGCCTGGAACCGTTTCTTGAGCGCTTGATTTTGTTAGAGCATCCCGGAAATCAGATCGGGCAACGCGGCAACGCCATTGCGGCGGGCATTCTGATCTAGGCATGGGGAGTTGGGCATCGGCGTCCCTGCGAACGGCACAAGATCGGCGCCGCAAGCCGGCCCGGAAACCCAAGGCGGCGCCGGACAAGGTAACGAGGCGCGCACGCGGGCTCTGGTGGTCGGTCCTTATCTCGACGCCGGCGCGCGCCGCAAAGCGGAGCAGGGGGCGTCCGCCAAAGCGGCGCGCGGGCGATCACACGAGGCACGTCTTTCCGAAGCGCTAGGGCTTGCCCAAGCGATCGGCGTTGAAATTGTCGCGGGGCAAATCGCTCCGCTTTCGCAAATCCGGCCGGCGAGTTACCTCGGCAAAGGCAAAGTCGCCGAGCTCGCGGCTCTGGTCAGCGCGGAAGAGATCGATCTCGTTGTCATGGATTGCGCCTTGTCGCCGGTGCAGCAGCGCACTCTCGAAAGCGCGCTTGCGGCCAAGGTCATCGATCGCACCGGACTGATCCTCGAAATTTTTGGCCGCCGGGCGCGAACACGGGAAGGCGCGCTACAGGTCGAGCTCGCCCATCTCGGCTACCAAAAATCGCGGCTGGTTCGATCCTGGACCCATCTGGAACGTCAGCGCGGCGGGTTTGGCTTCCTCGGCGGTCCCGGCGAAACCCAGATCGAGGCCGACCGCCGCCTCATCGCGGAGCGGATGACCCGCATCGAACGCGACCTCGAAGGTGTCAAGCGGACGCGCGGCCTGCATCGCCAAAGCCGCCGCGCCGTGCCTTATCCGATTGTCGCGCTCGTCGGCTATACGAATGCGGGAAAATCCAGTCTGTTCAATAGGCTGACGGAGGCCGGGGTCCTCGCCGGGGACACGCTTTTCGCGACCCTCGATCCGACCTTGCGCGGTGTCGCGCTGCCGCATGGCGGTCGAATCATTCTCTCCGATACCGTCGGCTTTATTTCTGACTTGCCCACCATGCTTATCAAGGCGTTCCGGGCGACGCTTGAGGAAGTGCTTGAAGCGGACGCCATTTTGCATGTCCGCGATATCGCGCATGAAGACGCCGAGGCGCAGCACGCCGACGTCGAAGCCATCCTCGCCGGACTCGGGATCGATCCCGCCAACGATCGCCGCCTAATGGAGGTCTGGAACAACTGCGATCTATTGGACGAAATCGCCCTCGCCGCGCGGCGCGGCGCCCAGCGG
>JBATYB010000341.1:0-2350 GCA_049673825.1 Methylocella sp.
CTACGACGCCGAGCGGTTCGAGGAGGGCGACGCGCGACTGTTTCTGAGCATCGAGGCACGCGATAACGCGATCGGCGCCTTTGTCCATGACATGCGCGTTTATACCGCCGCCGATGTCTTGTTCGGAGTGCACTATGCAGAAGCGGTCACGCTCGACGATCAAAGGCGGCCCGTCGCCGATCTCACCCGCCTGAGCCTGGTCGAGCCGGACCACGCCGCTCCGTGAGCTGACGTTCACTCGGGCGCGTTCTCGATCGGATCGTGGCGTTTCACGTCGAAGCCAAACATGTCGAACGCGCGCCGCATGTGCTCCGGCAAGGGCGCGGTGACGTCGAGCGTGCCGCCACCGGGATGCGGCAGGATCAGGCGGCGCGCCAAAAGATGCAGCTTGCGGTCGACCGCGTCCGGTATCGTTCGCAGCGGATCGTTGCGGCGCGGATCGTTGCCGGGCATTGCGCCATATTTGGGATCGCCGATGACCGGATGGCCGATCGCCTCGGCATGAGCGCGCAGCTGGTGGGTGCGCCCGGTGATGGGTTTGAGCGAGACCCAGGCCAGCCGCGGCGCGATTTTATCGACAATCGCATAATACGTCACCGAATGGCGGGCATCCTCGTCGCCGTGCCTGGCGACCCGCATCTTTTCAAGTTTTTCGCGTGCCTCTTCCTCACGGCGTGCAGGCCGGGCCTGGCCCATGCCCTCGCCTTTCGCCAGATAAAGGGAGATGCGGCCTTGCGCCGGCTTGGGCACGCCTTCAACGAGAGCCCAATAGATTTTTCGCGCCTGCCGCGAGCGAAAAATTTCGCCGAGATCGGCGGCGATGCTCCGCGTCTTCGCGACGAGCAAAACGCCCGAGGTATCGCGATCGAGCCTATGCACCAGCACAGGCCGGTCGCCACGCTCGTTTGGCATCGAGGCGAGCATCCCATCGATATGGCGCGCCGTTCCCGAGCCGCCTTGCACGGCAAGCCCGAAAGGCTTGTCGAGCACCAGGAGATCGCGATCCTCGTAAAGGATCATGTCTTGGAGCGCGCGCGAATCCGTTGGCGAAATCTCGCGTGCCGGCGCCACAGGCGCATCGAGCTTCAGCGGCGGGACGCGCACGCGTTGGCCCTTTTCCAGCCGCGTCGCGGTCTTCACCCGGGCGCCATCGACGCGCACCTCGCCGGTGCGCACGATCTTGTTTAGGTGCGAAAGAGCGAGCGCCGGCATGCGTCGCCTGAACCAGCGGTCAAGGCGCATCCCTGCTTCGTCCTCGCCAACCTCGAACGTTTGAACGCCCACGCGGCAGCTCCTAGACGATGATTATGTTTCGCTTAACGCGTCTCATCATCGAACAAAGCTTTGTTTTGAAATCATCAACGTTCGCGAAACCTTGTTCCGCCGCCGGAAATAATACTCTATACCGCCTGCCGATCGACCGCGTTGGGTCCGTTGCCCTTCTTGTCCGCCTCGATCTCATAGCTCACGCGCTGTTCCTTGTCCGGCTTTATAAAGCCATAACCCTTGTCCGCGTTAAAGAATATGACCGTCCATTGCTGCGACATGGAACGCAGTCCTTCCCATCGTTTCTGCCTCATCCGGCGGGGCCGCCGCGACGCTCGCCTCTCGCCGTGCCGGTTCGAATTCGCCGGGAGGCAAGTCCGATCCCAAGAAAGTGGGGCAGCCACGCGCTTTGGCAAGCGGCCTCATACCGCGCTCGGCCAATCCGCGGAGAAGTTTGACCTAAACTTCGCTTTGACTTTGCGAAGTCTCACAAGATGGGCGGCACCGAAATTTCCCGCGCGCGGCACCCCCGCCGGCTGACCTCCGGGCAGGCGTGAAAATCGCGCAGATCCTTGGAAAAACAAATCCTCACCTCTTGCAGGACACCGTTTGCGCAGGCCACGCCCAGCATGCCCGGCCGCAGCCGGGAGTTGGCAGCGACGAATGCGCGCGCGACATCGATAGGCGTCCAGGTCTGTTTCTCCTTGGCGGCGACAAACGGCGCGGGAATGACAATTGAATCGCGCGCGCGCCGCACATCGGCGAAATAGTCGGTTGGACTTTTGCCCGAGCATGTGCCGTGCTTGCGCCATTCATAGCGGGCAAGTCCTTCGCTAGGATAGAGTCCCTGCGTGCTCTCGATCGCCTGGCGCGACGGGAACCGGGCGGCGGGACCGCAGTCCGACGGATAGCCATGCTCATACTGGGGCCACAGCCCATGCACGACGAAGCCGAGATTAGCGCCAGCATTGCATTGGCCGCGCGCCCTCGCGCTCGCGGGCGTCTCGCAAAAGCCCGAAGACCAGGAGAGCGAAAGAACGTAAAAGTCGAAATCTCCGGGCGTGCTCGCGGCGCCGCGCAACGC
>JBATYB010000342.1:0-8933 GCA_049673825.1 Methylocella sp.
TTGCCGCAGTCCATAACGATATCGCGGCGGGCATTGCCACGGTCGAAAACGGTATCGCGGCCGCCGCCAAGGCCGTTGAATCGAAGTTTTATACCTCCAAGCCCGGCGATACGCTATGGAAGATCGCCGAAGCCCAATATGGCCACGGCCATGGCGGCGAATATCATCTGATCTTTGAAGCCAACAAGCCTTTGCTGTCCGATCCCGGCAAGATCTATCCAGGCCAAGTGCTAAGGATTCCGCCGCTTTCGGGCTGAGACGACGGCGTGTTCCAGGTAAGGCGCGTTGAAGGATGGCGGCGAAGGCGGGTTTCGAGAGAGGGGCATCTCCGTCAACGCATTTTAGCCAAGCGCCAAAAGAACGCATGCCGGAATTTGAAGAAACGCCGGCGGGAGGGAGACTGGTGATCGCGACGGCCCGGGCGGCGCTGGGACAGCCGGTCGAGATGCTCAAACGCCGGATCGGCGTTGCGGCCTGGTTGGGGCTCACGCCGCCGCGCTCCAGGGGCGGCCAACCGCCGCCTGCTCGCAGGCCGCCGTCACCCTCCTCCCATCCGGAACACTCGCGCGAATCAAAATACTCGCGCCCGTTCAATCAGGTCGATCCGTTGCATCGATTGCCCCGTGCGCTGAACAAACCTTATTGACCGTCCGGTGCGCATCGGCTATGTGAGGCAGATCGTCGTCGGCTGGGGTTCGTCCCGTGAAAATCATACTTATCGTAGCGCGGGCGCCGGCGGCGGGACGGAGATAGGCTCCGCTCCCCCTCAGCTGGCGCATGTCCGGGGCCCTCATGGGCCTTTTTTATTGCCCAAATTCAAGAAATCGCAAACAATCTCTTCGAAAGGCACCCCTTGGAGCAAGCTATGACCAATTTGATGACCGGAGCGGAAATGGTCGTCCGGGCGTTGCGGGACCAGGGAGTCGAAACCATTTTCGGCTATCCGGGCGGCGCGGTCCTGCCGATCTACGACGCCCTGTTTCACCAAGATTTCATCAAGCATGTGCTGGTGCGCCACGAACAGGGTGCGGCGCATGCCGCCGAGGGCTTCGCCCGGTCGAGCGGCAAGGCCGGCGTGCTTTTGGTGACCTCCGGTCCTGGCGCCACCAATGCGGTGACCGGCTTGACCGATGCGTTGATGGATTCGATCCCGCTCATTTGCATTACCGGCCAGGTGCCGACCCACCTCATCGGCTCCGACGCCTTCCAGGAATGCGACACGGTCGGCATCACCCGGCATTGCACCAAGCATAATTATCTGGTCCGCCAGATCGAGGATTTGCCGCGCGTGCTGCACGAGGCCTTTTACGTCGCGCAGAACGGGCGTCCGGGGCCGGTCGTTATCGATATCCCGAAGGACGTGCAATTTGCGGTCGGCGCCTACATCGGCCCGCGCAACATCGAGCACAAGACCTATCGGCCGAAGCTCGATGGCGATCCTGGCCTCGTCGCGCGGGCCGTCGCGCTGATGGCGGCGGCCAGGCGTCCCGTCCTTTATACGGGCGGCGGAGTCATCAACTCGGGTCCCGAGGCCTCGCGCCTGCTGCGCGAGCTCGTGTCAATCACCGGGTTTCCGCTCACCTCGACCTTGATGGGGCTTGGCGCCTATCCGGCATCGGGCAAGAACTGGCTCGGCATGCTCGGCATGCACGGCACTTATGAAGCCAATAATGCAATGCACGATTGCGATTTGATGATCGCGGTCGGCGCGCGCTTCGACGATCGCATCACCGGCCGGCTCGACGCTTTCTCGCCGGGCTCGAAAAAGATCCACATCGACATCGATCCGTCGTCGATCAATAAGAACGTGAAAATCGATCTCGGCATCGTCGGCGATTGCACCCATGTGCTGCGTCAGCTGATCGAGGTTTTCCGCGCGAAAAATCCTTTGATCAACGCCGATGCCTTGACCAAATGGTGGGCGCAAATCGACAAGTGGCGGGCTCGCAAATCGTTGTCCTTCAAGAACGCGAAGGACGTGATCAAACCACAATATGCGGTGCAGCGTCTTTACGAACTGACCAAGGCGCGCGATACCTACATCACCACCGAGGTCGGCCAGCACCAGATGTGGGCGGCGCAGCACTACCATTTCGAGGCGCCGAACCGCTGGTTGACGTCGGGCGGCCTGGGCACCATGGGCTACGGGCTTCCGGCGGCGATCGGCGCGCAGATGGCGCATCCCGGCGCGCTCGTCGTCGATATCGCGGGCGAGGCCTCGATCCTCATGAACATGCAGGAACTCTCGACGGCCGCGCAATATCGGCTGCCGGTTAAGATCTTCATCCTCAACAACGAATATATGGGGATGGTGCGGCAATGGCAGGAACTCCTGCATGAAGGCCGCTATTCCCATAGCTATTCGGCCGCGCTGCCCGATTTCGTCAAGCTTGCCGAGGCCTATGGAGCGCTTGGCATCCGCTGCTCGGACCCGGCGTTGCTCGATGACGCCATCATGGCGATGATCGAAACGCCAAAAGCCGTCGTCTTCGATTGCGTCGTCGACAAGACCGAAAATTGCCTGCCGATGATTCCGTCGGGCAAGGCGCATAACGAGATGCTTCTCCCCGGCGGCGCCGAGGCGATCGAAACCGCGATCGATGCCGCCGGCAAAATGCTGGTGTAACACCATGAACGCTCCAGCGGCCCCCCTCTCGCCCTATTCCTCGGCCCTCGGCAAGTCGAATATCGAGGTCCACACGCTCTCGGTCCTGGTCGATAACGAGCCGGGCGTGCTCGCCCGCGTCGTCGGGTTGTTTTCCGGGCGCGGCTATAACATCGAGAGCCTGACGGTCGCCGAGGTCGCCCATGCCGAGCATCTTTCGCGGATCACGATCGTCACTTCCGGGCCACCGGAGGCGATCGAGCAAATCGGCCATCAGTTGGAGCGGCTCGTGCCGATCCACAAGGTCACCGATCTGACCTTGCGGGGCAATGCCGTCGAGCGCGAGCTCGCGATGATCAAGGTCGCGGGCAAGGGCACCGATCGCGACGAGGCGTTGCGGCTCGCCGAGGCTTTTCGCGCGAAAGTGATCGACGCCTCGATGGAGAGCTTTGTGTTCGAGCTTACCGGCGCCGTCGGCAAGATCGACCAGTTCATCGACCTCATGCGGCCGATCGGTCTCGTCGAAGTGTCGCGCACCGGCGTCGCCGCCATGTCGCGCGGCCCAAATCCGATGTGAGGCCGCGCCCGCCCTAGTTTAGTTTCGCATGATCTCTTTCGAACAGCCGGTTCCCGCTTTCAACGAACATGCCCTAGCCTTTATTCCGGGAGACATCGGCAAGGGTGACGTCCACCGACCGCGGCTGATCGCCCCGCGCGACCGTCAGCGTCACCGTTTTTCCGACGCCGATCTTTTCAAAAATCCTCGCGAGGTCGGTCACGTCGTGGACCGTCTGCCCGTTCGCGGCGATGATAACGTCTTCGACTTCGCCGCTGGTGGTCACGCCCTTGAGGCCGGCTTTCGCGGCTGGAAAGTCGGGATAAACCCGGAGGACGATCACGCCATCGATGCCAGCCTGCGTGGCGGCGGCTTCCGGCGGCACGGCTATGCCTATGCCAGGTATCGGCACATGACCGTCGCGGATGAGCTGCGCCGCAACACGATTGACCTCATCGACCGGTATCGCGATGCCTACGCCGGAGAATGCTCCCGAGCCCGATATGATCATTTCGGTGACGCCGATCAAACGGCCGGAACTGTCGAGCAAGGGGCCGCCGGAATTTCCGGGATTGAGCGGGACATCCGTCTGAATTCCGCCGGCGATTTCATGCCCCTCGGCCGTCGGTATTGTCCGGCGCAGCGCACTGATGATCCCCGAGGTTAGAGTCTTCTCCAAACCATAGGGATTGCCGATGGCGAAGGCGGACTGGCCGACCTGCAGGTCGGCGGAACTGCCTAGCGCGATCGGGTGAAGCGGTGAAGGTATCCTTTCCAGTTGGAGCACCGCCAGATCGTAAGTTGGGGCGGTGCCGACGACTCGAACGGAAACTGACTCTCCGGATGGAAGGTGCGCGGCAAACTGGTCGGAACCCTTGATGACATGGTAATTGGTGATCACATGCCCCGCGGCATCCCAAACGATTCCCGTTCCCGTCTGAACTTCGCTCTCTTCTTGTCCTTGCGAGAAAAGGTTCTGCGGCTTCGTCCGCGCGAAAACATACACGACCGAAGGGGAAACGGATTGAAAAAGCTTGATCGTCGTCCGTTCCGTCTCGGTGAGATCCGCGCGTGGCGTGATCGTCCGCGGCGACGTCGCGGAGAACCGCCAAGCGACCAAATATGGCTCCGCGACAAACGCGGTCGCCAACACAAGGAGCCAGAATATTGCAATTCCGAGAAACCGGTTCGTCATGGTATCGCCTCCGCCTGCCGCCTGGAGCTTGGAACTTCGCAAACTGGGAACGTTCAAACACAGGCCTGGATCCGAAGATTTCTAGACTGGTCTAAAATCTAAATCCATGCCATTTGAGACGGTCACTGACCTGACCATAGAACGAGGAAACGACCCGCCATGCGTGTCTATTACGATTCCGATGCCGACATCAATCTCATCAAGGGCAGAAAAGTCGCGGTCATCGGCTATGGCAGCCAGGGCCATGCGCATGCCTTGAATCTCCGGGATTCAGGCGTGACAGAGGTCTGCGTCGCGTTACGCGAGGATTCAACCACGGCCAAAAAGGCGGAAGCCGTCGGGCTCGAAGTGAAGAGCGTCGCCGATGCCGCCAAATCGGCCGATGTCGTGATGATGCTGGCGCCCGACGAATTGCAGCGCGACATTTATCGCGACCATCTCCGCTTCAACCTGAAGCAGGGCGCCGCCTTGATGTTCGCGCATGGCCTGAACATTCATTTCAATCTCATCGAACCCCGCGCGGATCTCGACGTCTTGATGGTCGCGCCGAAAGGGCCGGGCCATACCGTGCGGTCGGAATACAAGCGCGGCGGCGGCGTGCCTTGTCTCGTCGCGGTCGCGCGCGACCCTTCCGGCAATGCGCATGAGCTCGCCCTTTCCTATGGGGCGGCGATCGGCGGCGGCCGCGCCGGCCTGATCGAAACGACGTTCCGGGAAGAATGCGAGACCGATCTATTCGGCGAGCAAGTGGTGCTCTGCGGCGGCCTCGTCGAACTTATTCGCAGCGGTTTTGAAACCCTCGTCGAGGCGGGCTACGCGCCGGAAATGGCTTATTTCGAGTGTCTGCACGAGGTGAAGCTCATCGTCGATCTTATTTACGAGGGCGGTATCGCCACGATGAATTATTCGGTCTCGAACACCGCCGAATATGGCGAATATGTCACCGGCCCTCGCATCGTGACGGCGGAGACCAAGGCCGAAATGAAGCGCGTCTTGAACGACATTCAATCTGGCCGTTTCACCCGCGATTGGATGCTCGAAAACGAGGTCAACCAGACCTCTTTCAAGGCGATGCGGGCGAAGGCCGCCGCGCATCCGATCGAGGAAGTCGGCGCGAGGCTGCGGGCGATGATGCCCTGGATCGGCGCCAACAAACTCGTCGACAAGGAGAAGAATTAGGGCGCTAAGAAAGCCGGTCCCAACGACGGCACCGGACGGAATGCCACCACATGCGCGATGACGTTCATTCTCGTCGCGGTAGACGTGTGGTTCGCTGGCGAGCCGGTCGATGGTGCCACGCCTGTCGCGGCTCGGGATCGATCGCAGGACCATCGCGGCACATGCCGGATCTAAAGAGTTGCCATTCGATCGGCGGAACATATATGACCATAGCCGGCCTGCACCGAGCTGAACCCGCGACCGGAGGTTCATGATCGTGGAGCGATTCAAAGTAGGCGATCTTGTGACGTGGAACTCGGAGGCCGGCCATGTCAGCGGCAAGATCATCAAAGTGCAGACAAAAGACGTCGATTACAAGGGATACGCTCATCACGCGAGCCCGGATGATCCGCAGCACGAAATGAAGAGTGGCAAGACCGGCCACATCGCGACGCGTAACCGTCAAGCATTGAAGAAAGCGAGCGTCTGAAGGGCTGCCTTTATCATCTCGGAGCGACGCGGATGAGCGAGAGAATCACGGCGGATAATGTCAAGCTTAAGCGGGCCTACGAGCCCTCCGCCGCGGATGACGGCACTCGGATATTGATCGACCGGCTATGGCCGCGCGGGGTCAAGAAAGCAGACGCGGCCGTTGACGAATGGATCAAGGACATCGCGCCCAGCACCGCGCTGCGGAAATGGTTCGGCCACGATCCCGCCCGCTGGCAGGAATTTCGCCGCCGCTACGCCGTGGAGGTGCACGAGCATCCTGAACAGCTTAGCAGGCTACGTGCCCTGGCAAGACAAGGCCCGATCACGCTCGTGTACTCGGCTCACGACGAGGTTCATAACGACGCGGTTGCGCTGAGGGATTTTCTTTTGGGACGATAGACGAAGCGAAAGCCCGAGACGGCTCGCCGGTAAGCTTGCGCGCTGGCACGCATCCCAGGATGGCCAGCGCCGGCTCTGGCTAGTCAAGTCCCAGGGAAGCGAGCGCCGGATCGAATTCTCATACCAGACGTTCCGGCGAGTGCGGGCTCTGGTTCGAGCGAGATGACGGCTCGGAGACAGGCCAAGCCTATGACGGACTCGGTGAAGATCAACCTGCGGCCACACGATCCCATCGCCTCGACCCTGAGCGCCGCGGACGACCGGATTGTTCCGAGCGACTGGCTGCCTCCACAAGAGGGCATAGTTCCCCTAATCCGCATACGAGGGCGCTGGATCAGCACCTTGTGGGCGCTGCCGGTCGGGGCCGCGGCGCTCGTTCTCCTGATCGCCCTCGCGCAGAGCTTGCGGGAGCTTTCAAGTGTCCAGGCCTTCATCAAGGCCTACCCTGGTATCGCGCAGGCCGCGCCCTCGGTCGATTCCGGCTTTCCGTGGTGGTTGCAGCTGCAGCACTTCCTGAACATGCTGTTCATGATGTTCATCATCCGCGCCGGAATTCAGATCCTGGCCGATCATCCACGGCTTTATTGGAATCGGGACTGCACGCCCGGCACGGAGTGGTTCCGCTTCCAGCACCCCGTCCCGGAGGGCTGGATTTGGACCGCCAAGGACGATTCGGTGACCCTGCCGGGTTGGCTGGGGATCCCTGGCATTCGGCACTCCATCGGGCTCGCCCGTTGGTGGCATTTTTCCATCCTGCTGCTGTGGATAATTAACGGCGTCGCCTTTTACGTGCTCATTTTCGCAACCGGTCAGTGGCTTCGCTTGGTCCCCGTGACGTGGGGTGTGTTCCCGGCGGCGCTATCGACCGCCATCCAGTATGCCTCGCTCAACTTTCCGGTGGACCACAGCTGGACCCGCTACAACGGCCTGCAGCAACTCAGCTATTTCATCACGGTGTTCATCGCCGCGCCGGTCTCGATCGCGACCGGCCTCATGCAGAGCCCGGCGATCTCCAATAGGGTGGGCTTGCTCGGGAAGGTGCTGCACCGGCAGGCGGCCCGATCCATCCACTTCATCTCGTTTTCCTGGTTCGTGCTGTTTATCCTGGCGCACGGGATCATGGTGTTTATCACCGGTCTACGGCAGAACACGAATCATATGTTCTTCGGCGTGAGGAACAACACCTGGAGCGGGCTCCCGCTTTTCGTCTTAGCCATGGTAGTCGTGGGGCTGGCTTGGTGGGCAGCCTCACCTTTCACGATCCGGCACGCCCGCCTGGTGCAGCGGACCGGAAGGCTCATGGTCGGCTGGATCAAGGGGCTGTCGGAGTGGTGGGACCCGAACGCCCAGCTAACGGAGAAGGATATCTCTCCGCATTTCTGGCCGAACGGCACCATGCCGAGCTCCGCGGAGTTCGATGCCCTCGTCGCGGAACAGTTCGCTCACTACCGGCTACGCGTCGACGGACTGGTGGAGGCGCCCCGGGAATTTTCCTTCTCCGACCTCAAGGCTCTGCCGAAGCAAGAACAAATCACCACTCATTTTTGCATCCAGGGATGGTCCGGCGTCGCCAAGTGGGGCGGCGTTCCGATGCGCGATATCCTGGACATCGTGAAGCCGACCGCCGACGCTCGCTACGCCGTGTTCTATTCGTTCGCGGACGGCGGCGACGGCGGACGGTATTACGACGTTCACGAGATTCATAATATGCGGCACCGATTGACCATCCTCGCCTATGAGATGAACGGCGCGCCCGTCAGCGTTCTTCATGGCGCGCCGCTGCGGCTGCGCTGCGAGAACGAGCTAGGCTTCAAGATGGTCAAGTGGATCGCGGCGATCGAGTTCGTGCACGATTTCGTTGACGTGGGCGCCGGCCAGGGCGGCTATAACGAAGATCACGAGTTCTATGGATACCGTATGCCGATTTGAGACGCGCGTTGAAAGCCAAGGAGAATTCGAATGAACGCCACGCCTTCGACAATGCCTCCCGATCCTGCATTGGATAATGAGTGCATCAACACCCTGCGCTTCCTCTCCGTGGACGCCGTGCAAAAGGCTGATAGCGGGCACCCGGGACTGCCGCTGGGCGCCGCGCCGATGGCCTATGTGCTTTGGACCCGGTTCCTCAAACACAACCCGGCCAATCCCGAATGGTTCGACCGCGATCGCTTCGTGCTCTCCGCTGGGCACGGATCGATGCTGCTGTACAGTTTGCTTCACCTCACCGGTTACGATCTTCCTCTCGAGCAAATCAAACAGTTTCGCCAATGGGGCAGCATGACGCCGGGCCACCCCGAGCGCGGCGTTACGCCAGGCGTCGAGACGACCACGGGGCCGCTTGGTCAAGGCTTCGCCAACGGCGTGGGTCTGGCGATGGCCGAAGCGCACCTGGCCGCATGTCACAATCGCCCCGGCGCCGAGATCGTCAATCATTTCACCTACGGGATCGTCAGCGACGGCGACCTGATGGAGGGCGTCGCCTCGGAGGCCGCATCCCTCGCCGGCCATTTGAAGCTTGGCAAGTTGAT
>JBATYB010000343.1:0-13528 GCA_049673825.1 Methylocella sp.
GCTGCATCCATTGCACGCGCTGCGTCCGGTTCACGGCGGAAGTCGCCGGTACAGGGGACATGGGCGCGACCGGGCGCGGCGAGGACATGGAGATCACGACCTATCTTGAGACCGCGATGCGGTCGGAGCTGCAAGGCAATATCGCCGATCTTTGCCCGGTCGGCGCGCTGTTGCCAAAGCCCTACTCCTTCAAGGCGCGGTCCTGGGAGCTCGTCAAGACCGAGTCGATCGACGTCATGGACGCGCTTGGCTCGGCGATCCGCATCGACACGCGCGGGCGCGAGGTGATGCGCATCTTGCCCCGCATCAACGACGCGGTGAACGAGGAATGGATTTCCGACAAGGCACGTGAGATTGTCGATGGTCTGAAGACCAAACGCCTCGACCGCCCCTTTGTGCGCGAGAACGGCAAATTGCGCGACGTGTCCTGGCGAGCGGCTTTCGAGGCGATCGCGGCCAAGGTCAAACAGACACCGCCGGAGCGGATCGGCGCGATCGCCGGCGATCTTTGCGCGGTCGAGGAGATGTTCGCGCTAAAGCTCCTGATGCAAGGTCTCGGTGCCGTCTCGCTCGATTGCCGGCAGGATGGCGCAAAACTCGATCCGCATCTTGGCCGGGCGAGCTATATTTTCAACCCCGCCATCGCCGGCATCGACCAGGCGGATGGCCTGATGATCATCGGCGCAAATCCCCGCAAGGAAGCGCCGGTCTTGAATGCGCGCATCCGCAAGCGCTGGCTGAAGGGCGGCTTTCCCATCGGCGTCATCGGCGAAAAAACCAATCTGACTTATGAATATGCTTATCTCGGGGCCGGCCCGGAGACGCTGGCAGCTTTCGCGGAACACCCTCCGGCGAAAATGGAAAAACCGATTTTCCTGATCGGCCAAGGCGCCCTCGCCCGCGAGGATGGGCGCGCCATACTTGCGCTCGCGGCCAAGTCCGCGCATGCGCTCGGGGTCGTCAAGGAAGGGTGGAACGGCTTCGCGATCCTGCACACGGCCGCGGCGCGCGTGGGCGGCCTCGATGTCGGCTTCGTGCCGGGGCAAGGCGGGCTCGACGCGGCGGCGATGGCGAAAAGCGGCGCCCTCGACGTTCTGTTTCTGCTTGGCGCCGATGAGATCGCGGTGGAACCGGGCGCTTTCGTGGTCTATCAAGGCACCCACGGCGATCGGGGCGCGGCGCGCGCCGACGTCATCCTGCCGGGCGCGGCATACACCGAAAAATCCGGCACCTATGTCAACACGGAGGGCCGCGCGCAACTCGCCGGCCGGGCCAATTTCCCGCCCGGCGACGGGCGCGAGGATTGGGCGATACTCCGCGCTCTTTCCGATGTGCTCGGGCACAAATTGCCGTTCGATTCGCTGAAAGCCTTGCGTGCTTGCCTTTACGCCGGCCATCCGCATTTCGCGAAGCTCGACGAAATCGCCGCGAGCGAGCCCTTCGACGCCGCGCAACTTGGCGCGAGCGGCACCTCGCATGCAAGCGCGCCCTTTGTGTCCTCGATCGGGGATTTCTATATGACCAACCCAATTGCCCGCGCCTCCGCGGTGATGGCGGAATGCTCGGCGCTCGCCGAGGGCTTCGCGCGCGAGGCGGCGGAGTAAAGCCGATGACCGATTTCGCGTGGACTGGACCTTTGCTGCTGACGCTCGTAAAAAGCGTCGTGCTCCTCGTCGTGCTTTTGATCTTTACCGCCTATGTCCTTTACGCGGATCGCAAGATATGGGCCGCCGTGCAACTGCGTCGCGGCCCCAATGTGGTCGGTCCCTGGGGGCTATTTCAAAGCTTTGCCGACATGCTGAAGTTCGTCTTCAAGGAACCGGTTATTCCCGACGGCGCCAACAAAGGCGTTTTTCTGCTGGCGCCCTTCGTCATGGGGATGCTCGCGCTTTCGGCCTGGGCGGTTATTCCGATGAGCAAGGGCTGGGCGATCGCCGACCTTAACGTCGGCATTCTCTATATTTTCGCGATCTCCTCGCTCAGCGTCTATGGCATCATCATGGGCGGCTGGGCATCGAACTCGAAGTATCCGTTTCTTTCGGCGCTGCGCTCGGCGGCGCAGATGATCTCCTACGAGGTCTCGATCGGCTTTGTCATCATCACCGTGCTGCTCTGCGCCGGCACGCTCAATCTCGGCGATATCGTCGCCGCGCAGGACACGCGCTTCGGGCTGTTCGGCTGGTACTGGCTGCCGTTGTTTCCGATGTTCGTCATCTTTTTCATTTCGGCGCTCGCCGAGACGAACCGCCCGCCTTTCGATCTCGTCGAGGCGGAGTCGGAGCTTGTCGCCGGTTTCATGGTTGAATATTCCTCGACGCCGTACATGCTCTTCATGCTCGCCGAATATGTGGCCGTCATCACGATGTGCGCGCTGACGACGATTCTGTTTCTCGGCGGCTGGCTGCCGCCGGTCCCGTTTTTCCCGTTCACCGAGGTTCCCGGGCCGATCTGGTTTATTTTGAAGGTTTGCCTGGTTTTTTTCATGATAGCCATGGCAAAAGCCATCGTTCCAAGGTATCGCTACGATCAGCTGATGCGGCTTGGCTGGAAAGTGTTTCTGCCGATCTCGCTCGGCATGGTCGTCCTCGTCGCCGGTGTTCTCCAATTCACCGGCTGGGGTGCGGGCATGGGGCATTGAGATTGGCCAGCAAGGACGACTGGAAATGAAACTCGACCAAGCCGCCAAAGCGGTCTTCCTGACCGAATTCGTCAGTGCGTTCATTCTTTCGATGCGCTATTTCTTCAAGCCGAAGCCGACCCTCAATTATCCGCACGAGAAGAACCCGCAGTCGCCGCGCTATCGCGGCGAACACGCCCTGCGGCGCTATCCGAACGGCGAGGAGCGCTGTATCGCCTGCAAGCTCTGCGAGGCGATCTGCCCGGCCCAGGCGATCACGATTGAAGCCGGGCCGCGCCGCAACGACGGCACCCGCCGCACCACGCGCTACGACATCGACATGGTCAAATGCATCTACTGCGGCTTCTGTCAGGAGGCCTGCCCCGTCGATGCCATTGTCGAAGGGCCCAATGCGGAATTCGCCGTCGAGACCCGCGAGGAACTCTACTACGACAAGGACCGGCTGTTGGCGAACGGCGACCGGTGGGAGCGTGAGATCGCGCGCAATCTCGCGCTCGATGCGCCCTACCGCTAGGCGTTTAGTCATCGGGAACAAGGACGCGCCATTACGCCCCCGTCGGGGGGAAACGGGAAAGACGAGGTTGATCGATGAATATCGCCGCGTGGTTTTTTTATCTGTTCTCGGCGATGATGATTGGTGCCGCCTTCATGGTGATTTCCGCGCGCAATCCGGTTCACTCGGTGCTGTTTCTGATCCTCGCCTTTTTCAACGCGGCGGGGCTGTTTGTGCTGCTCGGGGCAGAATTTCTGGCGATGATCCTGGTCGTCGTCTATGTCGGCGCGGTCGCGGTCTTGTTCCTCTTCGTCGTGATGATGCTCGACGTCGATTTCGCCGAATTGAAACAAGGTTTTTTGCAATATTTGCCGGCCGGCGGAATCATTGGGCTCGTGCTTCTGATCGAGGTCGCTTTCGTCGTTGGCGCCTGGACGATCGGGCCCGTATCGATTGCCAATGTCACGACGCCGATGCCACCCGGCATGACGAACACCATGGCGCTCGGGCGGGTGCTCTATACCCAATATGTCTATCTGTTCGAGGCAGCGGGGCTCATCCTGTTGACCGCCATGATCGGCGCCATCGTGTTGACCTTGCGCCACAAGGCCGGCGTGAAACGCCAGAGCGTGGCGATCCAGAACGCGCGGACACCGGCCGAGGCGGTCGAGGTCCGCAAGGTCGCCTCGAGGCAAGGAATTTGAAACCGGGCATGGCAAGCTTGCACGCCTCCGGCGCCGGAGAGAAACCATCATGACGATCTCGCTCGCCCAGTTCTTGATTGTCGCGGCCATTCTGTTCACGCTCGGCGTTGCCGGGGTAATCTTGAACCGCCAGAACATCATCGTGGTCTTGATGTCGGTCGAGCTGATCCTGCTTTCGGTCAACCTCAATCTTGTTGCCTTTTCGGCTTTTCTCGGCGATCTCACCGGCCAGGTCTTCGCACTGTTCATCCTGACCGTCGCGGCGGCGGAGGCGGCGATCGGACTTGCTATCCTCGTTGCGTATTACCGCAACCGCGGATCGATCGCGGTCGACGACATCAACATGATGAAGGGCTGAGCCGGGCATGTATGCGGCCATAGTCTTCCTGCCGCTCTTGGGATTTCTGATCGCCGGGCCTTTTGGCTGGCGGATCGGTCCCCGCCCTTCCGAAATCGTCACCACAAGCCTGCTGTTTGTCTCGGGCGTCTTGTCCTGGATCGTTTTCTTCCAGGTCGCGCTTGGAACGGCGCCGGCAACTGTTGCGGTCATCGGCAATTGGTTCGCCTCGGGCGCGTTGAAGGTCGATTGGTCGCTCAGGATCGATACATTGACGGCGGTGATGCTTGTCGTCGTCGGCACGGTTTCATCGCTCGTGCATCTCTATTCGATCGGTTACATGCACGACGATCCCTCGCGGCCACGCTTCTTCGCCTATCTTTCGCTGTTCACCTTCGCCATGCTGATGCTGGTGACGGCGGACAATCTCGTTCAGATGTTTTTCGGCTGGGAGGGGGTCGGCCTCCTGTCCTACCTTTTGATCGGCTTCTGGTATGAGAAGCCTCAAGCCAATGCCGCCGCGATCAAGGCATTCGTCGTCAACCGCGTCGGTGATTTCGGCTTCCTGCTCGGCATTTTTCTCGTTTTCACCCTGACCAATTCGGTCGGCTTCGATCAGATCTTCGCGGCGGCGCCGGGCCTCGCCAATAAGACGGTCCATGTCTTCGGCCTCGACATGGACGCGATGACAATCACTTGCCTGCTCCTTTTCATGGGTGCGATGGGCAAATCGGCCCAATTCCTGCTGCATACCTGGTTGCCCGACGCGATGGAGGGTCCGACCCCCGTCTCGGCGCTTATCCACGCGGCGACCATGGTGACCGCGGGCGTGTTCATGGTCGCGCGGCTCTCGCCGCTTTTCGAACAAGCGCCGGCGGCGCTCTCCTTCGTCACCATCATCGGAGCGACGACCGCGTTCTTCGCCGCGACGATTGCCCTCGTTCAACCCGACATCAAAAAGGTCATCGCCTATTCGACCTGCTCGCAGCTCGGCTACATGTTCGTCGGCCTCGGCGTCGGCGGCTATTCGCTCGGCATCTTCCATTTGTTCACCCACGCCTTCTTCAAGGCACTATTATTCCTGTGTGCTGGGTCGGTGATCACGGCGATGCATCACGAGCAGGACATGCGCAACATGGGCGGACTTTGGCGAAAGCTTCCCTTCACCTTCGCCATGATGACGATCGGCACCTTGTCGATCACCGGGTTTTCCTACACGGCGGGCTATTTTTCCAAGGACGCGATCATCGAGGCCGCCTTCGCGTCGGATCGCGGCGGCGCCTTCTACGGCTTTCTGCTGACGACGCTGGCCGCCGGGCTCACCTCCTTCTATTCGTGGCGGCTGGTCTTTTTGACGTTTTTTGGCGCCCCGCGCTGGGCCGCCGCCGGACCTGGGTCCGGGCACGTTCATGCCGCGCATGACCACGGGGCGCATGGTCACGAGGGGCACGCGCTCGATCCGCATGAATCCCCCCTTTCCATGCTCATTCCATTGGGGGTTCTAGCCCTGGGCGCCTTGTTCGCGGGCGTCGTCTTTTCGCAGGATTTCATCGGCGGGGGCGCCGGCGAATTTTGGAAAGGCGCGCTTTATCTTGGACCCTATAAGCATCTTCTCGAAGCTCGCGAAGACATTCCAGGGATCGTGAAGCAGCTCCCCACGCTGTTGATGATCTTCGGATTTTTGGTCGCGGTGTTGTTCTACGTTCTGGCGCCGGCGATCCCGGGGCGCTTGGCGCAAGGCGCCCGGCCTTTCTATGAGTTTCTTCTCAACAAATGGTATTTCGACGACCTCTACGACATGATTTTCGTGCGCCCGGCTTTTTGGCTCGGCCGGCTATTCTGGAAAGGCGGCGATGGCGCCATCATCGACCGGCTCGGCCCCGACGGCGTTGCCGCTTGGGTCGTCGATATGACCGGACGCGCCGTCAAGCTGCAAAGCGGCTACATCTACACTTACGCTTTTGCCATGCTCGTCGGCCTCGCCGCCCTCATCACCTGGTATGTCGCCACGGGAGTTCGCTGATGTTTGGCTTCGGCATTTTATCCTGCATCGTCTTCTTGCCGCTCGCCGGCGCGGGGTTTATTGTCGCCCTGCGCGGCAATGACGAAGCCACCTTGGAAAACGCCCGCCGCGCCGCGCTCGGGACGACACTCATCGTCTTTTTCTTGTCGCTTTATGCCTATGCGAGGTTCGATCCATCCTCCTCCGCTTTTCAATTCGTCGAGGAAAAACACTGGTTCGGCCACGGCCTTGTCTACAAGATGGGCGTTGACGGACTATCGCTTCCTTTCGTCTTGCTGACCACTTTCTTGATGCCGATCTGCATTCTCGCGTCGTGGCACTCGATTCAGAATCGCGTCAAGGAATATATGATCACCTTCCTTGTTATGGAAACGCTGATGACCGGCGTATTCTGCGCCCTCGATCTGTTGCTCCTTTATCTTTTCTTCGAGGGCAGCCTCGTCCCGATGTTCCTCATCATCGGAATCTGGGGACACGCGAGACGGGTCTACGCGAGTTTCAAATTCTTTCTCTACACGCTCGCTGGATCGCTGCTGATGCTGCTTGCGATCATGGCGATGTATGGCGTGGCGGGGACGGACGACATCGCCGTCTTGCTGCAAACCCATTTCCCCTCGTCGATGCAGAAATGGCTGTGGCTCGGTTTCTTCGCCTCGCTCGCCGTCAAGACGCCGATGTGGCCGGTCCACACCTGGCTTCCGGACGCCCATGTCGAAGCCCCGACAGCGGGCTCCGTCCTCCTTGCCGGCGTCCTCCTCAAAATGGGCGGCTACGGTTTTCTTCGCGTCTCCTTGCCGATGTTCCCGGAGGCTTCGGCCTATTTCGCGCCGCTCGTCTTCGCATTGTCGATCATAGCGATTATCTATACCTCGCTCGTTGCCTTGGCGCAGGAGGACATGAAAAAGCTCATCGCCTATTCCTCGGTGGCGCATATGGGCTTCGTGACGATGGGCCTCTTCAGCATGACCGCGCAAGGCGTGCAGGGCGCCGTCTTTCAGATGGTCTCGCATGGCCTCGTCTCGGCCGCCCTGTTTCTTTGCGTCGGCGTCCTCTACGACCGCCTGCATACCCACGAAATCGCGGTCTATGGCGGTCTTGCCGCCCGCATGCCGCTCTACGCGGCCGTTTTCATGATCTTCACTCTCGCCAATGTCGCCCTGCCCGGCACCTCCGGCTTCATCGGCGAGTTCCTGACGTTGCTTGGCGCGTTCAGGATCAACAGCTTGGTCGCGTTTCTGGCTACCACCGGCGTTATCTTGTCGGTCTCCTACGCGCTCTATCTTTATCGCCGCATCATATTCGACATTCTCGACAAACCGAGCCTTGCGTCGATTCGCGATCTCTCGTGGCGCGAGGCCACGGTGTTCGCACCGCTGGTCGCTCTGACGATCTTCTTCGGCGTTTACCCGGCCCCGGTTTTGGAGGTCTCGGCGGCCGCCATAACCACTCTCATCAAAGGCCATGGCACAGCCCTCGATGAGACCAAGACGGCCGCGCTCTTTCGCCTAAAGGCCGAATAGAATGGCATCGCTCTCCCTTGCCCTCGCGCATTGCTTGCCGGAACTCATTCTGGCGGCGGGCGTTCTCGTGCTCGTGCTGCTCGGGGCTATCCGCGGCAAGGAATCGAACCAGCTGGTAACCGAGATCGCCGCCGGTCTCCTCGCCGCCGCGATTGTGGTCATCCTGCTCGGCGGCAAGACGAATGCGATCGTCTTCGATGGCGCCTTCATCAACGACGGGTTCGGGCGTTTCATGAAAGTGCTGACGCTCGCCGGATCGCTCGTCACCTTGGTCATGAGCCGGGATTTTCTGGCCACCGAAAAAATCGACAAATTCGAATTTCCGATCCTCATCCTTTTGTCGACGCTCGGGATGTTGATGTTGATTTCGGCGGCTGGCCTCATCGCGCTTTATCTCGGGCTCGAGCTGATGTCGCTTGCCCTCTACGTCCTCGCCGCGTTCCATCGCGACAATATCAGGGCTTCGGAGGCCGGCCTCAAATATTTCGTGCTCGGCGCGCTGTCGTCCGGCATGCTGCTCTATGGCGCTTCCCTGCTCTATGGTTTCGCGGGCACCGTTTCCTTCGCCGGCATTGCCGAAACCATCAACGGACAGGCTTCGCTAGGCGTCGTCTTCGGACTTGTGTTCCTGATGGCCGGGCTCGCGTTCAAGATGTCGGCGGTGCCGTTCCACATGTGGACGCCGGATGTCTACGAAGGCGCGCCGACGCCGGTGACCACGTTTTTTGCCACCTCGGTGAAGATGGCCGCCGTCGCCATCACGCTGCGCGTGATCCTGACCGCGTTTCCGGCCATTGCCCCGCAATGGCGGCAGATCGTGATATTCCTTTCCATCTTGTCGATGGTGCTCGGCGCCTTCGCCGCGATCGGCCAGACCAACTTCAAGCGCCTGATGGCCTATTCCGCGATCGGCCACATCGGCTTTGCCCTCGTCGGTCTCGCGGCGGGGGGAGAGGCCGGCGTCGCCAGCGTGCTCGCCTATATGGCGATCTATCTCGTCATGACGCTTGGCACCTTCGCCGGAATCCTATCGATGCAGGTTAACGGTGCGGGCGTCGAAAATATTTCCGATCTTTCCGGACTCGCCCGGACCGACGGGGGGATGGCGTTCTTTCTCGCGACGATGATGTTTTCGTTGGCGGGGATACCCCCGCTCGCGGGGTTTTTCGCCAAATGGTATGTTTTCAACGCGGCGATCCAGGCGCAGCTTTACCCGCTTGCGGTCATTGGCGTCCTGTCGAGCGCGGTCGCGGCGTTTTATTATCTCCGGATCGTCAAGGTCATGTATTTCGACGAGCCCGCGCCCGCTTTCGACAAGCCCGCGCCCTCCCCGCGCGCCGTGCTTGCGGTGACCGGCATCCTTGTCTTGTTCTTGTTCGCGGATCCCGGTTATTTCATCGCCGCCACCAACGCGGCGGCGCAGTCTTTGTTTTGAATTTGCAGCCTGTGGGGGTTTTGCCCTGTATCGTCTCGCCGGAGCCGCCCAAGATAATGCGTTCCGTGTGGTCCGCTATGACCAGGTCGCCTCGACCAATGACGAGGGCTTGACGCGCGGCCAGAAGGGCGATCCCGGCCGTCTGTGGGTGGTCGCCGAAACCCAGACCGAGGGGCGCGGCCGCAATGGCCGCGTCTGGGCGTCGCCGAGGGGCAATCTTCATGCGAGCCTGCTCCTGATCGATCCGGCGCCGCCGCACAGGGCCGCGGAACTCGGCTTTGTGGCCGGCGTCGCGGCCGCCCACGCGCTGCGCGAAATCCTTGGCGGGGATCGGCGTGTTACGATCAAATGGCCGAACGATGTTCTCCATGACGGCGCCAAGCTTTGCGGAATATTGTTGGAAAGTGCAAATCTCCCCAATGGGCGCCTCGCGTGTGTCGCCGGTGTCGGCGTGAACTGCCGCGTGCATCCCGCCAATACGCCTTACGAAGCAACCAATCTCTCGGCGATCGCCGGCCAGCCGGTTGCGCCTGCGGAAGTGTTCGCGCGGCTTTCCGCGACGATGACCCGTTGGCTCGATGTTTGGGGTGCCGGCGCCGGTTTCGAATCGATCCGCGCCGAATGGCTCTCGCTCGCCGCCGGTCTTGGCGCATGGATCGGCGTGGCGCGGCCCTCGCAAACGATCGAAGGCACGTTTCAAACGATCGATGCGACCGGACGGCTTATTCTCGAACACACGTCCGGTCAGGTGGCGATCGAGGCAGGTGACGTTTTCTTTTCGCCGCGGCCGGGCAGCTCTGCCTCGGCCAGGAGATAGAAAGAGCGCATTCAGGCGGCGCGATGCTACCTGACGTATTGCTTTGTTGCATTTTTCACGAACCGGTTGGTGCTCGCTGGATCGTGCCGTTAGTGCATGTCTTCCGGCATGCTCCAACTCTTTGATTTTAAGCTGCGTCCTTAGCGATCAAACGGTTCTATTTGATCGGGGCGCGCTCGAAGGTCGAGGAAGGTTCGTGCAAATGAACGAAGGAAATGACGAGCTCGTCTTTGTGCCTCTTGGAGGTCTGGGCGAAATCGGCATGAACCTCGCGCTTTACGGCTTTGGCCGCAAGGGACACTTGAAATGGCTGATGGTCGATTGCGGGGTGGCTTTCGCGGGCCCCGATCTCGCCGGGATAGACCTCGTCATTCCGGATATAAGCTTCATCGAAAAGATGCGGGCCGATTTAGCCGGTCTCGTGATCACCCATGGGCATGAGGATCACATCGGCGCGGTCGCTGACCTATGGCCGCGGCTTTTGTGCCCCGTCTATGCGACGCGGTTCGCCGCCGCGCTTCTTGAAGCCAAGCGCCTCGCCGAGCCGGGCGCCCCGGATGTTCAAATCACCGTCGTCGCGCAAGGAGCGGCCATCGCGATCGGCCCATTTGACGTCGAATTCGTGGCGATGGCGCATTCGATCCCGGAAAGCTCGGCGCTCGCCATCCGCACGCCGCTTGGCACGATCCTTCATTCCGGCGATTGGAAAATCGATGCCGCGCCGGGAATAGGCAAGCCGACCGACGCAAAACGTCTTGCCGCGATCGGCGCCGAGGGGGTTTTGGCTCTCGTCTCCGATTCGACCAATATTTTGCGCGAGGGCGTGAGCCCCTCGGAAGCCGACGTCGGCAACACCTTGCGCGACATCGTCGGCAACGCGCCGGGGCGCGTCGTGGTTACCACTTTCGCGTCCAACGTGGCGCGCATTCGCGCCGTCGCCGAGGCCGCCATGGCGGCAAAACGCACGGTCGTGCTGGTCGGCCGCGCGATGGAGCGGGTGGTCGCCGTCGCGCGGGAGTGCGGCTACCTCGACGGCATTCCGGATTTTTTTTCCCAGGATGCGTTTCCCCACATGCCGCGCGACAAACTGGTCGTTCTGGCAACCGGAAGCCAGGGCGAGAGCCGCGCAGCGATCGCCCGCATCTCGGAGGGCGACCACCCTGTCGTTTCGCTCAATCCCGGCGACAAAGTGATTTTTTCCTCGCGAACCATTCCCGGCAATGAAAGGGAGGTCGGCCGCATTATCAACAATCTCATAAGATCCGGCGTCGAGGTCATCACCGATCGCACCCCGCTCGTCCACGCCTCGGGTCATCCGCGCCGCGGCGAGGTCGCGCAGCTTTACGCCTGGACGAGACCCCAAATCGCCATTCCCGCGCATGGCGAGGACATTCATCTCGCCGAACATGCGGCGTTCGCCAAATTGCAGGGCACGCGGCATGTCATCGCGGCGCGCAACGGAGACGTTGTGCTGCTCGCGCCGGGCCCCCCTGGAATCGTCGGCGAGGCGGCAAGCGGGCGCCTGTGCAAGGATGGCAATAGCCTCGTTCCTTTCGGCGACGAAGCCCTTAAGATACGCCAGAGACTCGCGGTTGCGGGAATAGTGACAATTGCCTTGGCGGTTACCGCGAACGGCGATCTCGCCGGGGTGCCGGATGTCGTGACGGCGGGGATACCGGCGCGCGCTCGCGACGGCGCCGCGATCGACGCGATCGTCGACGACGCGCTGTTCCAGACCTTCGACCATTTGCCCCGGCAAAAGCGGCGCGACGCGGACATTGTCTCCGCCGCGATCGAAAAAGCGGTGCGCAACGCGATCGCGGCGGCATGGGGCAAGCGGCCCGCGGTCCATGTTCTGGTCGTCGAGGTGTGATCGCGTGCGGGAGCAATTCGCGTGATCGGGCGATTGAATCATGTCGCCATCGCGGTCCGGGATCTCGCGGCCGCGAGCACGGTTTATCGCGACGCGCTCGGCGCCAGGGTGAGTGGGCCATTGGCCTTGCCGGGACATGGCGTGACGGTGGCTTTCGTCGAGCTCGAAAACACCAAAATCGAGCTGATCGAACCGCTCGGCGAGCATTCCCCAATCGCCAAATTCCTGGCCGAAAATCCCGGCGGGGCGGTTCATCATCTCTGCTTCGAGGTCGCCGACATTGTTGCCGCGCGTGAACGGCTGACTCGTGGCGGCGCGCGCGTCCTCGGCGATGGACGCCCTAAAATCGGGGCACATGGCAAGCCGGTCCTTTTTTTGAGCCCGAAGGATTTCGCGGGAACCCTGATCGAACTCGAACAGATTTGAACGCCCGGTTTTTTGCTCCCCAGCGGTTCCCGGCTTCCGCCACCGTGCGTCTTGCACCGGAAAAACCGCCTCGGCTTAATCCTTTTTTCTCACTCGCTGGCTAAAATTCATACCCTAGTTCAAGGCGACTCCCTGTCGCGAACAAATTTTGTGGGTCCCGTTAAAAATCCCGCGCGTTTTTCTAATATGTGCTTGATTTGTTCCCTGTCTGTTGGCATATTGTTTGTGCTCTCACTGGTTGAGCGGAGGTTGGCCATGGTCCTTGGATTGCTCCGGCGCCGCGCCGAATGGAAAGCGGCAATCGCGGCCGACGCCCGCCGCCTCATCGAAAGCTTTCACGAGCAAGCCTATTTCGAGGCGCGCGAGCGGGTGCGGGGCCGCTGCATCGACGGCAGGCGTCCGGCGCGCCATTGGACCGCGGTCAAGCTTGAGATCGCCAGGCGCCAAGGGATTGCGATCGGCCTCGCCGGCGCCGACGCGCGGGCATAATTTCCGCGCGGGGATGCGCCGCAGCAAGACCTGCGAGCGCGGGCGGCGGCCCAAGCGCCTCCCGGGCGCATGACACCCTGTGAAGGGAAATCGTTCTAGGTTCCAGCCCGCGAAGCTCCCACGGCCGCATCCGCCGGCGCCGCGAAACCGGTTTCCTTTACGCGCGTCGTGCCCCTTCGTAGCCGCAAAGCTAAACGCCGCGAACTAGTTTATCCCTCGCCTTCGAGATGCGAAGTTGAATCAGTCTGGGCGAGCTCCGCCGTAGCCGGCAGGCGACCGAAGTTCCTCGATGGAAGCCTTGCCGCGGCGGCGCCGAGCCAGGGCGTCCAAGCCGTCTGAGCAAAGCGCATCCAGAATAGAAACGGATTTGCGGCCTCCGGGAAACGGCCAAATGCCTCGAAGGAAGGCGCCGCTTGCAGGCTGATCGTAATGCGTTCGGCGTCCCCGGCGGGTGAACGGCTACGAACAATCTCGATGGCGAGATTTGGCAGCCGCGCGGTCGCCTTGGTTTCGTCGAAATAGCCTTGTGGCATTTCTCTTTCCGTTTCATTCAACCAGCGAATGGGGAATCGGCGCCGTAAAAGCCAGGAGCGCAATTGGGCGGCCAAGATACCAGCCCTATCTACCGCAGGCCATGCGCCGCCGTCTAGGCCGTGCCTCGCGAAAGCAAACCAGTTGCGCGAAAAAGCTCGTGCCAAGGCAAAGATGTTAGAGCGCGACCTCATTCACAAACCGGATCATGCCCTAACGCCCTGGACTAGACGGCGTCAGGT
>JBATYB010000344.1:0-4109 GCA_049673825.1 Methylocella sp.
GGCTCGCCTCTCGCCCGAGTTGCTCGCGCAAAGTCATGTGCAGCTCTTCCCAGATGGCCTCCCACACGCCGTCCTTCTGGAACTTGCGGAAAATATTGGAGACCGTCGAGCGCGGCGGAAATTCGTCGCGCGGCAAGTAGCGCCGAGGGCAGCCGGTGCGAAGAGACGAGAAGATCGCGTTCATCGCCGCCCGCATATCGGTCTTGCGCGGCCGCCCGCCAGGCAAGGCTTCGGGAATCAAAGGCTTCAGCCGCTCCCATTCCGCATCCGTCAAATTGCTCGGATAACGATCCTCGTCACGCCAATAGATCGCTCGCTGCTCTTTCGTCCACATCGCGAATCACCGCATCGGTTGCCAACGATGCCGAGAATCATGCAACGATCCCGCGTGCAGCACCCTTTTGAGACAGGCCCTAAGACGGTACGAGACTGTCTCGACCGAAGAGGCCGACGAACCACGGCACCCCTGCAGCAGTGAATTCCCGGCCATCGCGATTGAGCCGCAGAAGATGGATGTCGCTCGGCGACCGATGGCGAATGTTGTTCATTCAACACGCCGTCACTGCCGTTGGCCTTCGTGAACCCCGCGAGCCATTCCTTGGATGTGTGCTTTTAATAATCCCGGAGCCTTTGGAGCGTTGGCGGCGGATGGAACCGGACAGCGCCGGTAGCCGTCGCCGCAACTATCCCTCATCTCGTTAGAAGGCACCTCTCATTTTTTGCTCGCAATTTAGGGCTGGAGTATTTTGCGCGCCGATCGTGGGGGCCATGGCTGCTTCGTGGATGGATCCGGAAGACAGACCCAGCCGCCGCAAGAACCAGCCCATCCACAAAGTCGTCGATGAACCGGACCAGGTTGTCGGCGCCGGCATAATCCTCGACCGTCGCCGGTAACAAAAACATCTGCGGCCGACCGCGACCAAATATGTGTGGCATGCTGGAGTCTATCGCGCCAACCGTGGCGACGGAGTCCACCCAGTCCGAGTTTCCACATAGCCGGTTTGAATTACGCACCGATGATCTCGGCTATCGGCGAGAACCGGTCCCTGAGCCAGCAAAGGTTGGGGTCCTCGCGCGTTCCGGGCCAAGCCAGTCCAACGAGCGCTCCAAAAATGCGTGGCCGTTCGAGCGCCGCCACTCACCGCGAGCCGTGATCACCCGTTCACGGTCCCAGCTCAGAACCTTGGCGCGGGCTGCACGTGCCGGCGTGCGATTAAAACAGTTGCTCGACTTCTTCGATCCCGAGATGCTCCGGCTCTTTGATTTTGAGCTGCGTGCTTTTCGATCAAAAATTGTTCCATTTGATCGGGACGCGCTCTAAGGACGGATTCGAACCGGCGCCCGGCACGTCAATCAGGAAAGCAAGAAGACTCTGGGGATTATACGGCTAAGCGCGGGCATCGACCCGCCGTCGCCAACCTTGCCCCCATTGCCGGGGCTCGGGAGCAGGCCGGCATTTTTGTCGCGAGGCAGAGGCCGATTCGTCTCATGGGTGCGTCGAAGGCCGGAAGCCGCCCGGTGTCTAAATGATCTTGCGCAAGGCGGCGCTGTCGCTCGTCCGCAAGCAGGTATTTGGCGCTCACTCCACGAGGTTCGCGCATCTTTTCCGCTTCTTCGATGCAGCGGAAAACTCGCTCGCGGCTCCATCGCATCGCCTCGCCACACAGGCGGAGAGGCGCGCGCTCAACTTTGCGGCTGCGGCTCCAGCCCGCCTGGCTCGGGGCCAGGCTTTGGCCGCCCGACACCGGTGGTCGGGACGGGAGAGCCACGCAGCGGCGGCTCATGATCGTCGCCGGTATCGCGCACCGGAGGATGCCCCTTCAAAAGCTCCCCGATCTCTGCGCCGGTAAGTGTTTCATATTCGAGGAGCCCCTTGGCAAGAGTTTCGAGATCCTGGCGCTTTTCGGTGATGATCCGGGTTGCTTCGGCGAGACCCGACTCCACCAGGCGGCGCACCTCCGCGTCGATTTTCTGGGCCGTGGCCTCGGAGATGGTTTGCTGCCGCCCCATGGTGTAGCCGAGGAAAACCTCCTCTTGATTTTCGCCATACATGACGGTGCCAAGCTCGTCGGAGAAGCCCCAGCGCGTCACCATCGCGCGGGCGAGCTTGGTCGCCTGCTCGATGTCGGATTGCGCGCCCGACGTTATCTTATCCTTGCCGAAGATGATTTCCTCGGAAACGCGGCCGCCCATGCAGATGGCGAGCCGCGAAGTCATCTGCTCGTAGCTCATCGAAAGCTTGTCGCGCTCGGGGAGCTGCATGACCATGCCGAGGGCTCGCCCGCGCGGAATGATGGTCGCTTTATGCACCGGGTCGGTGGCCGGAACATTGAGGGCGACGATCGCGTGCCCGCCCTCGTGATAGGCGGTCAGCAATTTCTCTTGCTCGGTCATGACCATGCTGCGGCGCTCGGCGCCCATCATGATCTTGTCTTTCGAATCCTCGAACTCGGACATGGTGACGAAACGCTTGGTGCGCCTTGCTGCCAGCAAGGCCGCCTCGTTGACGAGATTCATGAGGTCGGCTCCGGAAAAGCCGGGGGTGCCGCGCGCCACTGTCCTCAAGTCGACGTCCGGCGCAAGTGGCACCTTGCGGACATGCACCTTGAGGATGCGCTCGCGTCCGACGATATCGGGGTTCGCTATGACAATCTGGCGGTCGAAGCGGCCGGGGCGGAGTAGCGCCGGATCGAGCACGTCGGGACGGTTTGTCGCCGCGATTATGATGATGCTCTCGTTGGGCTCGAAGCCATCCATCTCGACGAGGAGCTGATTCAACGTTTGCTCGCGTTCGTCGTTGCCGCCCCCGAGGCCGGCGCCGCGATGCCGGCCAACGGCGTCTATTTCATCGATGAAGACGATGCAAGGCGAGTTCTTCTTGGCCTGCTCGAACATGTCGCGGACGCGGCTCGCGCCGACGCCGACGAACATTTCCACGAAATCCGATCCGGAAATCGTAAAGAAGGGCACGTTGGCTTCCCCCGCGATGGCGCGCGCAAGCAGCGTCTTGCCGGTCCCGGGCGGGCCGACAAGTAAAACCCCGCGCGGGATTCGCCCGCCAAGCTTCTGGAAGCGTTGCGGATCGCGCAGGAACTCGACGATTTCCTGGAGGTCTTCCTTGGCTTCGTCGACGCCGGCAACGTCCTCGAACGTATACCGCCCATGCGCCTCGGTCAGGAGTCTCGCCTTGGACTTGCCAAATCCCATGGCTTTGCCGCCGGCGCCCTGCATTTGCCGGGAAAGAAAGATCCAGATGCCGAGGATGGCGATCAGCGGCAGCCCGTTGACGAGAAGCGTCATCAACCAATTGGTGTTTTCCGACGGAGGCTTGGCCGTGATCGACACGTTTTTCTTGTAAAGGCTCTGGACCAGCGTCGGGTCGTTTGGCGCATAGGTCGCAAAGGCGCGATTGTCGGTGAAATGACCCGTGATCTCGTTGCCTGCGATCGTGACCTCGCGGACATTGCCTTTGTCAACTTGGTCCAAAAGCTGGCTAAAGGCGATGTCTTGCGACGGAACCCGCTGCCCAGGGTTTTGAAACAGCATGACGAGCGCGACGACGAGCAGGATAATGATCACCCAAAGGGCGAAATTCCGGAAATTCGGATTCATCTTCGTTCCCGCTAAACATCGTTCCGGCCCAAGGGCCGTCACCGGTTGAAACAGCACCCGCTGCTAACTGGGCGTTGTTCAATGTAGGCCTGGTTTGCGCGCTTGCCAAGTGAGTCTTGCATCACTCTCAAGTGAGCCTTACAACGCGCTCAGGACATCCCCTCGAGGACTCCGGACGGGTTTTCTTGGCCGCGACGGCGCGGCCCTTCCCTCACAATGACGAGAATGCGGTTGCTTTGCAGCCGCAACGCCGCCCCGCCCAAGGTTGCCGTGAAGGCGGTCCCGGCGCGCAGCGCGTGGCCGAACCGCAGCGCCAGAGCTTCGAGGCGATCGAGACGAAGCGGCTTGCCCCCACTTATCAATCTTAGTTCATCGGCAAGAAATCGCAAAAGAATCTCTGCCGGCTCGTCGGCGAGCGCCGATATGTCCGCCCTAAATCCGCCTGGCTCGCGCCGCGCCGCGAGACCGGCGCGGACCGCGCACGCGCGGGCGGCAAG
>JBATYB010000345.1:0-6006 GCA_049673825.1 Methylocella sp.
GCTCAGAACCAATAAGAAAAAGGTCAACGCCGCCAGCAACCACGCACAAATTAGCGTAATGAAGAATAAAGCGCCGGTAAGTGAAATCAGTAGGCGATCCGGAATATGAGACGGTTTTATGGACATAATCCCTCGCAAATTGCGACGTGGCGGCGGTGCCGAGGAAGGCGGCCACGGCGGCGGCGGCCGCGCTCGACACGTCGCCCGCGAAGTAGCTCACTCTCCCGCGCCAGGGCTTTCCGGGCGCGTCCATCAGGATGAACGGATAGAACACGACGCGCAGCCCGCGCGATTTGAGGTCCGCGATGCACTCGACGATCGATTGATCCGACGGCGTGCCGCCATAGGTGAACGAGCCGCCGGAGGATGAGATCGGAATGAGGCCGGGCGAGGTTTCATTGAGGCTCGACACCCGCCATTGATCCGTCTGCCACGACGATCCGTTCCAGAACTGGAACGAAGGGTTCACCGTCGCCCACGGCAGGCCGGTCGCCGGATTGATGACGGTGCCGTTGTTGATATACGTGGTGGCCGGATAGATTTGGCAATAGTTCACGGTTTCGTTATTGCCGAACCACGCGCAGACGACGGCAACCGTCGTGCATGCCGGAAACGCGGCCTGGAGCTGATCGATCGAATAGGAATAATCGGTGTTCGGAAAGACCCCCGCGAACGGCGGCAAATCGTTGTAGGTGTTGATCGGCACAAGGGTCGGCGAGGAGACTCGCTGGCCTTGGCGCGCCGCGATGCCATAGGTAAATTCTCCCGTGCTCGGCAGGAGGTTCACGCCGTTGACAAACCCTTCGCCCATGCGCGATGCGGCCCGCGATGCGGCTCCTTAGGCGTGGCCGAGCTTGGACAGCCCGATATGGGCGCCGGTGCGCACGCCCTCGTTGATCGCGCGGACGAGCGCCTTCCGGTTGCCCATGGCATAGGAATTGAACGATTGCGCGTCCATCGTCGTGACGTTGAAGTTCGTCGCATGGTGGACATGCACGGTATTGACGCCCGGCGTGTTCGCGGCGCCGGAAATCACCCCTTGCGCCCATGGCGTGACACCGGCCGGCACGACCATCTCGCCGCGATGCGCCTGGACCAGCATGTCGGATGGCAGCTCCCAGGCGCCCAGGGCGAGGCCGCCGGCGGCGCCAAGCACAGTCGCCTCGGTGGTGAGGCCGGGGCCGACGGCGGCGGGCCCCAAAATAGGAGACAGGAACCCGGTGACTCCGGCGAAGGCTTCCGCCGCGGACGCCTTGATGCTTGTGAAGACCGCCGCGATCGTCCCGGCGGACGCAGCGGCCGATCCCGTGGTCTCGGCGGCGGTCCGGGCGGCGGTGCCCTGGACAACCGCCGACGTTTTCAGCGCCTCGCCGCTGACGAACTCGGCCACCATCCGGCCGATGTCGCCGGAATTGTTGACGATCATCTTCACGCCGAGGTCGATGTAGGTCGAGATGATTTTTGTCGCGACCTTCTTAGCGGCGCCCGCGAGACGCTCGTGCCCCGTGATCATCTGCGTGACCGCGCCGGAAAGCATCGAGGCCGTCTCGTCCGCCGATTTCTTGTAGTCGGCGGCAATCTGCTTGTTTACGTTGCGCTCGATTTCTTGCCTCCGAAGCGCGGATTGGCTGGCAAGTTCCTCGATCCGGCGCTGAACGGCCGCATAAGCAACGGTCCCTTGTTGATACGTGCTCTCCAGGAATTGGAGGTTCTGACGCTCGATGTCTTCACGCTGTGTCTCAAGCGCGAGGAGGCTGGAGAGCTCTTGTTGGCGCGAGATCTGGCCCGTCTGGGCCTGTTCCTTGACGAGCGAGACCTGCCCTTTCACGCCGTTCAAGGCGATATCATATCGCGCTCGCTCATTTTGCCGCGCGATCGCGAGTTCAGTCTCGCTCGACGTCTGCGCCGTTGCGATCTTCTTCGCCGCGGCGCTCCCATAGGCTTGCGACAGCGAAGCGAAGCTGGCGTTGATTTGCGCGGCGCCACTGCGCAACGCGCTCGTCGTTGCTGCCACCGCGCTCGTCGCTTGCTGCATCCCTTGTTGCAAGTCGGACACGTCGGCAGTAAATGTTATGGTGACGTCATCTGCCATGTACCATGGTCCTTGCTTCTTATCGGGCCTCGGCCGAAGCTCAGCTTCGGAAGATCGAGAGGCGACCGGGGCTTTGCTTGTGATACTTTAGCGGGAATGATTGAGTCTGCATTCGAGCAGCTATCGGTTTACCTAGACTTTCGGCCAGCGGGGGAACTGCCCCAAAGCTGGCCGGTGCGAAAACATTCACCCGGTTTCACCTAGGCGTACAAAGCCGTTTGGGAAACGCGCGATAAGACCGCCTATTCCGCTCGGATCGCTCTTGCTTTTAGTAATGGGCCGCTCTTGCTTTTGCTCAATGCGATACGCGCATTTCAGGATCTCATGGGTCGGCGGAAAATCGCGCCAATACGCAAAGAGACCGAGCACGTCGTGCAACGTCACTTCATCGATCTCCGCGGGCGTGTAGCCACAACTGGTCATGAGTCTTGCGTAGATGAAGCTGAAATCGATGCGGGCGGATCCTTTGCACGGACCTCGCCCGCTTGAGCTTCCCCCAGCCGGGCATCTCCTTGCGCCGGTGTTTCAATAAATCCGCCAAGGCGCAAGACGGTCGCCATGGCGGCGCCGATTTCGGGCGCTGTCGCCTCGATGTCGCCGAGCGAGGCGGCCGCGTCGGCATGATCGCGCCCCAGCGCGATGGCGACAATCGCCAGTGCGGCCGCGACATTGCTTTTTGTCTCGGCCGCGCTCGACATTAGGATCGGTTCGATTTCTTGAACCTGGCGCAAAGTCAAAGGCCGCACCGGCCACTCATGCGCGCCGAGCCGGATTGTCTCGGGAAGCGGCCGCATCTGCCGCATTTTAAGAGACCTCGGCGAACGACCAGGTCATCACGTTGCCGGATGCATCGGCGAAGCAAGAGAAATCAAACTCGGGCATGATGAAATCCTCAAGTTTTGTTTGGAAAGTCAATTTATTCGCTGTGCAATTGTTGAGCTGCAAGGAGATCGCCTGGCCCTGGAACGTCGTGTAGAACTTGGCCTTGAATGTCGGGGTCGTGCCGAGAAGCTCGTTGGCGACGGTCCATTTCTGGCCGCTCGCGGAAATCGTATAGGTGTAATTTATCAGGACGGCCTTGCCGGCATCCGACGTGTTGAACGTATACACCCCCGCCGCGACGGAATATTGCCCAGCGGCTGGAGACGATGCGACGAGGGTGAGCGGCAGGCCCGTCGTCGCATAGAGGACGCCGGCGTCGTCCACCCATGTCGAGGCATTCGTCACGGTAATCGTGAAGGGCGTCGAGCCAGGCACCGAGTCGGCCTCCCCGAATGCCGTCGCCGTCTGCCCGGCGGATGGCGTGAAGCCGTAATAGAGATTGCTGAAGGCGATGCCGGAGATACGCGCGACCTTGGCTTTTCCCGTCGTCTTGATCGTGCCGCGGGCGATCGCCACGGGGCGCTGAAACTGGCCCGTGAGCTCCTTAATCGTCGCGGTTTCGTCAATCGTCACTTCCTGGACCAGCCCGAAATTGACGGGGGTTGCATTTGCGATGTCCGTGCGGGTTCCGAACAGCACGCCTGAGCCGAAACTATACATGTGATGACCTCTTCCATTCGCCCAATGCTAAGAAGCGTTTGCAAAATCCGGGGATAGTCCTACTCAGGTAAATTACCGGGGCTTTTCAAGGCGCCTTTTGGCGCTTGGCTTTCGACGGCTCGGACATTCGGCCCCCGATTTATGGCAGGACGAGCTTAACCGGCACGATCAAGAGTGCGTCGCCGTCGAGGTCACCTGGGTCCTTCAAAGGCTTGCCATCAATCTTGCAATGGTAGGCCGTGCCACCCAGCGTGTTTCGTCCCAGCACAAGGTCGCTTCCTGACAGCGCGAAGGCGGTATCGAGAGCGTCCATCACGCCGTTGAGCAGCGCGGCACCGGCAATACTAGGATCCTTGGCATTGAGATAAACGAACAATTTGACTTCGATGATGCGCCTCGGAAGGGCAGTCTCGCTCCAGGAGTATGGTTCCTGACCACCCTCGAAAAGAAAGCAAGCGGGCCGGCTCGCCGAGGGAACGTCGCTCCAAAGCTTGAGGCGCCTCGCCGGTCCAAGCGTCCAGGGATACGCGCTGGCGACGATATTCATGAGCGCCGCAATGGCGCTCTCGCGTTGTGTCACCGCCATCCGGCTTCCCCTTTCCTAAACGGCTTGTTTGTTAGCCTGGGCCAGGAAGAGGTCCCGCGCGGCGGCCGTCACCCCTGGCCCAACGCTTCAAGGATAGCTTGTTTGAAGCCTGACTCTATGTCGTCGCTCATCTCCGCGAGAGAGCTGCCGAGATAAGAGCGCGCGGGAATTGTCGAACCTGGATGGTGCACGCTTTTTGCGAAAACCTGGCTCCCTCCCATGCTGAAGGCCAAAGCCTTGGCTTTCACCGCAACGATATCGTGGGCCGCCGTCTTCCCGCCGAACTCCTGAATCGCCGCATATGGCACGCCGGTGCTGGAAATCGAGACGGATGTATCCGATCCATCGTTCTCGATCGAGGAGATGATAGAGGCCGCAAGAGCGCCGGAACGGGTCTGTAAGACCTCGCCGGAAAGCTTTTGTTGAATTCGAGCCTCCAGAGCGCCGCGAAGCGCATCTGCTTGGCCCAACAGCGCATCCTGCACGGCCTGCGCATCGAATTCGACATCGATCATGGCATGACCACGCGACGATAGGGCGACAAGGCACTTGCCACGAAATCGGGAATATCCTTGACGATGAAAGCCATCGTCTCCTGTCCGCCAAGCGACTTCGAATGTTGACCTATGCGTGAACGATAAGCATAACGCTCGGCCGCCCAATCCATGCAGCAGGATGCGAGATCGGCCGGCACGTAGCCATAGGTGAGGAGCACCGTGGAGCCCGCGTCCGGTTGCGCAAAACCGTAAGCGCCACTTGCGACCGCGTATTGTCCGGCGGCGGGGTTCCCCGTGACCGCGGTTAGCGAAACGCCATTCGAATAAACGACACCGGCATCGCTCGCCCACTCGCCGTAAGGAGCGTGCGCCGAGAGGCTATACGGAGGCGTCGTGGGAATGACCGCGCTTTCGTCCGTAATCTGGTAGCCCGCGCTGTATGAAATCGTGACGTTTTGGAGACCGCGAGTGAAAAGAAAGCCGCGCAGCGACAACCTCTGCATAACCCCTGGCGGGGCGGCATCAAAGGAATCTAGAACATAGCCGATCTGAGCACTCGCGCCACCGACAAGCGGCGGCGAAGGCGGGATTGCCACGCCATCCACGATGCAGGAAGACACTCCGGTGACCGGCCACTGCCGGAGCATAATCGAAACATCGTTGCCTCCGTCATAGGTTTCGGTATAGGCCGACGGCAAAATCGCGGGCCGGTCGATAACATTGAAGATGGCGCGGCTGATCTGTGTAATTAATTGTGCGAGAAGAACATCGTCGTCGGTTCCTGTGATACCGAGCCAGCTCTTGAGATCGGCCAGGCTGACAAGATCGAAGGGAGTTGCCATTGTCTACGACCCTGTTGTCAGGCACTTGACGTCGTGCGGAAACGCACCTTTGGGAAACCAGCCATCGTCGCCATCAAAGTCGGGCCCGCCCAGGTGGCGCTGTTAGAATATTGGAACCGCTCAGCCTTCGCGTGCGCGGCGTGCCGCGGCGCGTAATTCTTCATTGGTGACCGGCAAGGACACCGAGACTCCTTTCGCTCTGAGGAAAGCGAAAAGCGCCCGCCGGTTGAGACCCGAAATGTCTTGTTCGTGTTCGCCGCCGGTTTCCGTGCCGTCCGGCGGAATCACGGTACCGGGGGCCGTTGCCGGCAAGCTTGCCTGGAGGCCTTCGGCAGGAAGGACGTCGAGGGGGCGCCGGGGGTGCTGAAGCAAATGCAAGACCGTGTTCGACTGGGGCTCGGCATCGATTGGCACGGCGTTCTTGCCGCCGTTCGATGGACGGAATCC
>JBATYB010000346.1:0-3887 GCA_049673825.1 Methylocella sp.
AATCCTGCCTCCGGGCCAGATTGCTCGGTCCCGGCCACGGGATGCGACGGGACGAAATGGACCGTGGCAGGCAGATGCGGCGCGACCGCCTTGATGATCGAGACCTTGACCGACCCAACATCCGACACGATCGCGCCGGGCAAAAGGCGCGGCCCGATTTCCCGTGCGATCGCGCCCATGACGCCCACGGGAGCGCAGAGAATGACGAGATCGGCCGCCGCGACCGCGGCAGCCGCCGTCTCCACGATGTGATCGGCAAGCGCGAGCTCGGTCACTCTTGCGCGAACGGCGCTTGATGAGTCCGTGGCAACGATCTCGCGCGCAAGCCCCTTGCGGCGGCAGACCCGCGCCAGGGAAGAGCCGATCAGGCCCATGCCGATGAGGGCAAGGCGCCGGAACAGAGGCTCGCGCAAGGGACCCCCGAGACCGTCAGGCACGCGCGGGGCCTTTAAGCTTGACGAAGTCCTTGAGGGCCTCGACAACGAGACGATTCGCTTCCCCCGTGCCGACCGTGAGTCGCAGGCAATGCGGCAGCCCGTAGGTGCCGACGGCGCGCAGGATCAACCCCCGGTCCAAGAGGAAGCGGTCCGCTGCCCGCGCTTGCGTCTCGCCGTCGAAATGCAAAAGCAAGAAGTTGCAAACGCTTGGCGTGACCTTGATCCCGAGCGCGGAGATTTCATGTGTCAGCCAAGGGAGCCAAGTCTCGTTATGGGCGACGGCCTGACCAATATGCTCGCTGTCGTCCAGTGCCGCCACCCCGGCCGCGATGGCCGCGCCATTGGTATTGAAAGGCCCGCGAATGCGATTGATCGCGTCACACACATCGGGCGGCGCGTAACACCAGCCGAGCCTTATCCCGGCAAGACCGTAAATCTTCGAGAAAGTGCGGGTCATCACGACATTTTCACGGGCAGAGACAAGCTCCAGGCCGGACGAATAATCGGAGCGGTTCACATATTCGGCATAGGCCGCGTCGAGAACAAGGAGGACATCGGCGGGCAGGTTTTGGGCGAGCCGCTTCACCTCGGCAAACGGCAAATAGGTGCCGGTCGGATTGTTGGGATTGGCGAGAAAGACCATCTTGGTCCTTGGGCCAACCTTGGCGAGGATACAATCGGTATCGGCGGTCAGATTCTTTTCCGCCGCGACGACCGGAACCCCACCCGCCGCGAGAATGGCGATCTTGTAGACGAGAAAACCATGCCGCGTGAAAACGCCTTCGTCGCTCGGACCGATGTAGGCGGCGGCGAGGAGGTGAAGAATGTCGTCCGAGCCCGTGCCGCAGACGATTCTGGCCGGATCGAGACCGTGTTTTGCGCCAAGCGCCTGGCGCAAGGCCGTGGCGGCGCCGTCCGGATAATCCTGAAGACGGCCGGCAAAAGCGCGAAAAGCTTCCCGCGCGCGCGGCGATGGCCCGAGCGGCGTCTCGTTCGCGGAAAGCTTGAAAATGTTGGCGGCGCCGGGCGCGGCGCTTTGACCAGGAACATAAGGGTCGATGTCAAAAATAGCTCTGCGCGCGCGCGGCCTTGCCGCGGCCCCGGACATGGCGATTTTTGTCATATAAGCAAACTCCGGGACAAAATCATTGCGCCGCCAGGTTTTGGGCCCCGCTCAAATCGAAGCGGGCGGCGTGGCTGCCGATTTCGGCGATCCGCGGTTCGGCCGCGCCGCGAACAAGGGTTTCGCGCAAATCGTCAAGCCCGGCCTCCGTCGCGATCATCAAGGAAAGCCCGGACCCATGTTTAAATTGGCCAAGAATCTCAAGCCCCCGCGCGCCAAAACCCGGAGCGAAATCGTTCGCCCCAGGGGCGATTGTCACGTCGTAGAGAACGACATCGCGCGCCGCCGCCTCGGCGAGAGGCTGGGCGATGACGAACACGGGCATTCCGGCCGGATGATCCGGGCGCTCGACGAAAGGCAGCCTGGCAATGATCTTGGGCGCATCCGGCGCGGTGAGCCCGCGCCACCAAGGACCGGCCGGCGCTCTCGCCCGCACCATGCCGAGGTCGCCGCACGATCGCGCCACCGCCTCGATGACCCGTGCGGCGCCCTGATGCGCCAAATAGGGAACCGCGAAGCCGAAATGGAACCGGCAGCAGTCGCGCATCGCGGCATCGCCGCCGGAAATGTCGGCATGGACGCTGTAATTCGACTGGACGAAGGTGAAGGTCGAGATGATGATCCGCCAAATGCCCTCGACGGTGTCGAGCGGCAGCAGGCCCTGGTGGCGGGAAACGAGGCCGCGCATCATGTCGGCCTCGCGGCCGGGCCGGAACGCCGAGCCGCCGCCTTGCCGCGCCTTCGCCTCGATCAGCCGGTGGATGATCTCGCCGCGCTCCATCAACAGCCGGTGCAGCGCCGCGTCGATGCGATCGATCTCGATTCTGAGATCTGCGAGGGTCTCGAGACGGGATGGCGTGGTCATGGTCGCAGGGCTCGCGGGTTTGCCCGCCTGTCTTAGCACGGATCTGACCGGCATACAGTTAGAAGGCGAGCATGCTTTGCCGCCATAAAATGCCAGATTCAGCAAACCCGTATTCTCGCAACTCTGCCGAAGCTGATGCTTGGGAACACGGCTGGATGTATGCCAAAAATGCCAATCCGTCGCAGTTTGGGCTGGAAGAGTGGGCTATCTGGCGAATGCCGGATGATGGCAAGGTAGGGAAGATGACCCAATACGGGTTTTGCGCGGCGGATTGCGAAAGAATTGGATTAAAGGGAGCTTTTCATGATGGTACGTGTACATTTCAAGGATATGGACCCGGAGGCTGAGGGAAGAGACGATTACACCTTTGATATCCAGGTTGATACCGAAAATAGGCCGGTGACAGGAATTCCTTTCTTTGGTATATGGGGACAGTTCAGTGATCGTACGAATTGTTACCCCGTCTTGTTGCAGAGGAATGGTCAAATAGATTTAGGTTCTCGGGCTGATTTGCCCGCAGAAGACCGTTTAGAACGTTTTCAGCAGACGAATCTTCGTGACAGACAAATGGTTCTTGGGGAATTTGTCACATTTTCGGTTGATGACGAGGAATTCACTTACAAAATTTCCAACGTTCAGCAACTTTGACCTCAGCGACGCGCGGGTTCGGCGACAGACGCCGCCATCACTCCCGCAAAAGCTCGTTGATGGAGGTTTTCGAGCGGGTCCGTGCATCCACGGTTTTGACGATCACGGCGCAATAGAGCGAGGGGCCCGGCGTGCCGTCCGGCAAAGGTTTTCCGGGCAGATTGCCGGACACCACGACCGAATAGGGCGGCACAATGCCCAAGTGGACCTCGCCGGTTGTCCGGTCGACGATCTTCGTCGAGGCGGAAATGAATGTCCCCATCGCGATCACCGAACCCTGGCCGACAATCACGCCTTCGACGATTTCCGAGCGGGCGCCGACGAAACAATCGTCCTCGATGATGGTGGGATTTGCTTGCAAGGGTTCGAGCACCCCGCCGATGCCAACCCCGCCGGAAAGATGCACATTCTTGCCGATTTGCGCGCAGGAGCCGACGGTCGCCCATGTATCGACCATCGTGCCGCCATCGACATAGGCGCCGAGGTTCACAAAGGATGGCATCAAGATCACCCCCGGCGCGATGTAAGCCCCGCGCCGCACCACGCAATTGGGCGCCGAGCGAAACCCCGCGGCCGCGTGTTCGTCCGCTCCCCACCCCGCGAATTTGGACGGAACCTTGTCCCACCACGTGGAACCGCCGGGTCCGCCCGGAATCGCCGCCATATCATTCAAGCGGAACGACAGGAGCACGGCTTTTTTCAGCCATTGGTTGACCTTCCAAGAGCCGGGCCCCGACGCGCTTTCGATTTTTTCCGCGACGCGGAGCTTTCCGCAATCGAGCAGGGCTAAGACTTTTTCGACAGCGTCCCGGAC
>JBATYB010000347.1:0-5565 GCA_049673825.1 Methylocella sp.
GTAGAAGCCGTCCGGCTGCGTCTGTGGCTCAAACTGCACATAACCGAGGCCCGTATCGAAAATGACGAAGACTCGGCGGTGCATGTTGATCCTAAGGAGCTCGATCTCGGCCGCAACCCTCGTTCCGTAGATTCCGATCAGGTCCGCTACTGTGCTGCCTGGACCCAGTATGTGCTCCAGCTCTTCGCTCTTCGGTTTGTAGGCGCAAGCGTGCACCGCGAAGGCGGCCATCGAGGGGGCATCATTGATGATGCCTGCCAGGTTTTGCGAGGGTCCATTCCGCGGCGGACAAGATTCGCCGCGAATCGATTTGGTCTCGACCTCGAGGTTCTGTATGTCGGCATCATAGCCTTGAGACAGCGCTGCTCGAATCTTGTCGGCGATCTCCTTGGCCGAGACGTCCGGCCGGAAGGTTTGAACGTAGTTGCCGAAGCTCGGGTCGAGCATCCAACCCATGACTGCCAATCGACCAATATGGTCAGGCGTCAGCACGTGTTGCAAAGAGACCTGCATCAAGGCGCCGGCCGCCTCGCAGCGAAGAGAGCGGTCGCCCATGCGCCGACACTGAACGTATTTGTTGCCATCCCAAACGGTGGCCAGGTTGTCCCGGCCAGGCCGGTCAAGGATCTTGATCACCGAAATTGCGGCTTCCACCTTGTCGTTGCTGGTCTGTGCCAGTGCGGTTCCCGTAGCCGCGGCTACCAGTACAAGCGCCAATGCCGCGTATCGGAGCCCTCTGACCTGCATGTTATCCCCCAATGTTCTGCTGAGGCCGACGGAAAGTGGGTGCCCTATGGTTCCTCATTTGTTCCAATACAGCCATCGCTTTGTGTGCGGGTCAAGCCCCAATCCAGACCGGTTTCGCAATCATGGCAAGATTTGCATAAAGTTGGCTGATTCGCGCGGTAACAGGCCCGGTTTGGCCGGGCTGGGAGAGATGGATGGAAGGCTGCTGGCGCCAGCGGGAGATGAAATTCGCGCGGTATGCCGGGATTTGCGCCGGAATTTGCATTCTCCTCCTGGCGGCCTCGCCGGAGCTGGGCGAAGCCGCCGGTCAAATGGGAGTCGCCGCGAGTTTGCGCGGCCATGCCGGCGCGCCGGGACTGTCGCTGATCGCCGGTTTGATCACCTTTCCGGTGCTCGCCGCGCTGCTCTATTTATCGTGGCGGCGGCGCCGGATGGAAAACGAGGCAGCCCATCATCTTGAGCTTTCGGCGTTACGCGAAAAGCTCGACCGCGCCGAGCTTTTTCTTGGCGCCGAGACCCAGATCATGGTTGCCTGGGGAGGGCCTGGCGAGGATCCCGATATCGAAGGGAATCTTCGGCTCGCCGGGGAGGGGTCGAATCCCCGCCGCGTGCTTGCCTTCGGGTCCTGGCTGGCGCCAGGGACGGCGCAAACTCTCGACAACGCCGTCGCGCGGTTGCGCGCACGCGGCGAATCGTTCCGCGCCACCGTCGCGAGTTTGGATGGGCGGCATCTCGAAATCGAGGGGCGCCCGGTTGGCGGCCTTGCCGTGCTGCGGATCAGGGATGTCTCCGGCGATCGTCTCGACGCCGTCCGCCTCCAAGAGTTGCAGGCGGCCACGATCGAGCAACTCCACGCCTTGCGGGCACTGCTCAATGCTGTTCCGTACCCGGCGTGGGTGCGCGACGGCGGCGGAAAATTGAGCTGGGTCAATGCCGCCTATGCCCGCGCGGTCGAAGCCAAAACTCAAGAGGCCGCGGTCTTGCGCGGCATCGAGCTCATTGAGCGGCAGGCGCGCGAGGCGAGCGCTGCGTCGCGCGGGACAGGAGCAGTCTGGCACGGGCGCGCGCCGGCAATCGTTGTCGGCGAGCGCCGGATGCTCGAAATTGTCGAGGCGCCGGCGGGCTCCGGTTCGGCCGGAATGGCGGCGGATGTGTCGGAAATCGAATCGATGCGCGCCGCGCTCGACCGGCAAGCGCAGGCGCATGCGCGCACGCTCGACCAGCTTTCGACGGCGGTTGCCATTTTCGACGGCGCCAAGCAGCTCGTTTTCCACAATGTGGCCTATCGTCAGCTTTGGGCGCTCGATCAGGCTTGGCTCGACCAGAAACCAACCGATTCCGAGATTCTCGACCGCCTTCGGAGGGCGCGGCTGTTGCCGGAGCAAGCCGATTTCCGGGCTTGGAAGGCAGACCTGCTCGCCGCCTATCAATCGCTCGATACCGACGAACAGGTCTGGTTTCCGCCGGATGGGCGGACGTTGCGCGCCGTCATCAGCCCCAATCCGCAAGGCGGCGTCACCTATCTTTTCGACGATGTCACCGAACGCTACCGTCTCGTTTCGCAGTTCAACGCCTCGATCCGGGTGCAGAGCGAAACCCTCGATACCTTGAAGGAGGGCGTGGCCGTGTTCGGCAGCGACGGCCGCCTCAAATTGTTCAACCCGGCCTTCGCCAACATGTGGGTGCTCGGCCGCGGCGAACTCGACGACCGGCCGCATATCGACCGCGTGGCCGTGCTCTGCGCTCCGCTGTTCGCCGGCGAAGAAGCCTGGGGCGCGCTGCGCGCCGCCGTCGCCGGATTACCGGATCAACGCGTTGGCCTCGAATGCCGTCTCGTGCGCAGCAATGGGTCCGTGCTCGATTGCGCCGCCGCGCCGCTGCCCGATGGCGCGACCCTTCTCACCTTCATCGACATGACCGCCAGCGTGAATGTCGAACGGGCGTTGACCGAACGCAATCAGGCGCTGATCGGCGTCGAAAAGCTGCGCAACGAGTTCGTCCACCATGTCTCCTACGAGCTGCGTTCGCCGTTGACCAATATCATCGGCTTCATTCAGCTTCTCGACGATCCCGCGATCGGCCCGCTCAACGGCCAACAGCGCGAGTATGCGGGCTATGTGATGAAATCCTCATCGGCGCTCCTCGCCATCATCGACGATATTCTCGATCTCGCCTCAATCGACGCGGATGCGATGGAGCTGTCGCTCGATGACGTAGACATCGCGCAAACCATCAGGGAGGCGGCGGAAGGCATCCAGGACCGGCTCGAAAAATCCTCGCTCACGCTTCGCGTCGCGGCGACGGAGGATATTGGGTCCTTTGCCGCCGACGGCAAACGTATCCGGCAGATTCTCTTCAACCTTCTCTCGAACGCGATCGGCTTTTCCTCGCCCGGTCAAACCATCGATCTCGCGGCGATGCGGCGGAACGGCGAAATCCTGTTCAAGGTTACCGACGAAGGGAGCGGAATACCGCCCGAAATCCTCGAACATGTTTTCGACCGGTTTAAAACCTATACGACCGGGACGCGGCATCGCGGCGTGGGACTTGGCCTTTCCATTGTGCGGTCCTTCGTCGAACTGCACGGCGGCCGCGTCGAAATCGATTCGGCGCCGGGAAAAGGGACGCGCGCGACTTGCATCTTTCCCTTACAAGGCGCGAAGTTCCCCGCAAGCAGCACCGCGCAAGGAGCGTGAACGCAATGGCCGCAGGCACGGTCCCCGCTTCCGGTACGATCTGGCCGCGCGAGCTGGACGACGAGGGCGCAATCGCCGGATTTGCCGCCGATGTCGCCGCGCTCATTGGTGCTGGCGATCTCGTGACCTTGTCGGGCGGCCTTGGCGCCGGAAAGACGGCGTTCGCGCGCGCCCTCATTCGTATCCTAACCGGCGCGCAAGACCTCGAGGTGCCGAGCCCGGCCTTCACCTTGATGCAGGTTTACGAGGGCTTGAACTTCCCCATCGTTCACGCCGATTTCTACCGGATCGAGAAACCGCGGGAGCTCATGGAATTGGGGTTCGAGGAGGCTTGCGACGGCGCGCTCGCCCTTGTCGAATGGCCGGAGCACGCGGGCGGCTTTCTTGAGGCCGGCAGGCTCGATATCGAATTCGGGCTCGACAAGGACCGCGGTCCCGGCTACCGCGCCGTGACCCTAACCGGGATTGGACCGTTCGCGGCGCGGCTCGCGCACGCCAAGGCGGTCCACGAGCTTCTCGAGCGCAGCGGTTGGAGCGGAGCCCGGCGTGATTTCATGCAGGGCGATGCGTCGACGCGAAGCTATGAGCATTTGGTGAAACCCGACGGGCGGAGCGCCATTTTGATGCATTCGCCGCCTCGCCCGGACGGGCCGCCGCTTCGCTACGGCAAATCCTATAACGCCATCGCCAAACTCGCCGGGGACATAAGGCCTTTTGTCGCGGTCTGTCGCGGGCTGCGCGAACAAGGCCTCTCGGCACCCGAAATCGTTGCCTTCGATCTCGCCGCCGGTCTTGCCATCGTCGAGGATCTCGGCTGCGAGCCGGTTGCCGGCGGAGGCGGCCTCATCGAGGAACGTTACGCCGTTGCGCTGACCGGGCTCGCTTATTTGCACGGCGCGAGCCTTCCCGACACTTTACCCCTCGATGGCAACGAGACCTACCGCATTCCAAGCTATGACGTCGACGCGCTTTCCATCGAGACCGAACTCCTGCTCGACTGGTACGCGCCCTATATCGCTTGCGTTCAACTCGCCTCGGGCGCCAAGGCGACCTTTGTCAATCTTTGGCGCCAAGCGGTTCAGGATGTCCTCGCCGCGCGGCCGTCGTGGACGTTGCGCGACTACCATTCGCCAAATCTCCTCTGGCTTGCCGGGCGTGAAGGCATCGCCAAGGTGGGCGTCCTGGATTTCCAGGATTGTGTCTTGGGCCACCCCGCATACGATGTCGTCTCCCTTTTGCAGGACGCCCGCGTCGATGTTCCGCAAGACGCGGAATTGAAATTGCTCGGCTATTATGCGCGGTTGCGGCGCGAGGCGGATCCAGGCTTCGATGCGGCGGGGTTTGCCCGCGCCTATGCAATTTTGGGCGCGCAGCGCGCGACCAAGATCCTTGGCATTTTTGCCCGCCTCGATGAACGCGACCATAAACCGCAGTATCTTGCGCACCTGCCCCGGGTCGAAAAATATTTGGCCACGGATCTGACCCATCCGGCTTTAGCCGAGCTCAAACTCTGGTATGAGGAGAATCTGCCGCGGACCTTTGGCCGCGCGCGCTAACTACGGCGGTGATGGGCCGTCGAATGTCCGCCCCGCATTTTGATGCGCATTGCAACAGCGAAAATTCGAGAAAGGCACCTTCGATCGTTCCGTGCGGCTAGAGCATGTCCCGAAAAAAGTTGCTCGCCTTTTTCCATTCCGACATGCTCCAACTCTTTGATTTTGCGCTGCGTCCCGAGCGAATGGTTCCATTTGACCGGGATGCGCTCTCATCGCGCGATAGCTTGGCAACCGGCACCCCGATGTCCTCTTTCCTGCCCGCCAAAGCCATGGTTTTCGCCGCGGGATTGGGCACGAGGATGCGGCCGTTGACCGATCGCGTGCCAAAGCCATTGGTTGCAGTTGCGGGCAAGCCGCTGATCGACCATGCGCTCGACCGGTTCGCCATGGCCGGTGTCGAGACAGCGATCGTCAATGTGCATTATCTGGCGGACCAGATCGAAGCGCATCTTGCCGCCCGGAAAGCCCCCCGGATCGTAATCTCGGACGAGCGCGAAAAACTTCTCGATCAGGGCGGGGGGATCGCCAAGGCATTGCCTTTGCTGGGGCCGGAGCCGTGTTTTGTT
>JBATYB010000348.1:0-6267 GCA_049673825.1 Methylocella sp.
ATAAGAAACGCAACGTCGTCGAACGCTGCTTCTGTCGCCTCAAAGACTTCCGCCGCATCGCCACCCGCTACGACAAACTCGCCAGAAACTTCTTTTCCGCCCTCTGCCTTGGGGCTACTTCCGCCTATTGGCTATGATTTATTTGAGTCCGAACCCTAGCAAAACATCGGGCGTAATGGCGTTGTTCTTGAAGACTTTGCCGCGGCCGGTGCGAACATTGGTGGCGGTGACGAAGAGGTGGATCGGCGACTGCGCCAGCACCTCGAAATCGACGAGGTCGGCGAGGATCTCGCGCAACGGATTGGAGCCCTTCGGATTGAGATCATAGGGCGAAAACAGGCGGGACATGAGATCCATGGCGACGTAGATGGGAGAAGAGTCCGGCGTCCAGCGGCCGAGAAGCACATCGAGGGGCCCGCGCCGGAACGGGCTGAAGCGAGCCGCCTCGGACACGCGCCGCCAGAATGTCTCCATCGCCTCCCGTGCGCCAGCCGTCCCGCCTTTTTGATAGCCGTGGACCCGCACCGCGGCGTCCATCGCGCCGACCGACGTGCCGGAAATGCCGTCGATTTCGAGCCAGGGCTCCTCCAGCAGACGATCGAGGACGCCCCAGGTAAACGCCCCATGCGAGCCTCCACCCTGCAGCGCAAGATCGACAAGCACGGGATCGAGTGCGATGGCGGGCTTGGCCGCTTCTATCGGCATCGAACCTCGTGAAACTAATCGGGACAAGGCATCAAGGCACCGATATTGTAAGCCACTGAGACCGGAGCGTCACGCAGTTTCCGCGCGCGACACACGGAAGCCGAAGCAAGCATGTTCACAGAGCTCCATTGGTGCTGACGCTCGGATTCGTAGCGGTGGTCGACGGCAAATATGCCCGGTGATGCCGTTTGCCCCGGCGCCAGAAATGAGAGGCCGCATTCTATTCATGCGCCAAGCGGGTTGAGGCGAATCCATGGACGCAAGCCTTGGTGCCGTATCCGATCCGATTCCGCTATGGACTTTGACCGCCGCCGACGCTAATATCAATTCAACTGGATTTCGACCGTCGGCTGGTGATACGATAGTAAGGGTGCAAGCCTCTAAACCCAGGTCTTCCACTGCAATTTGCGGGCTATTTTCACTACTAGGAGGAACGAGCCTTGCACAGGATACACTGCATAGCGGGCGTCATTGGCGCGTTAACCACCATGATAGTCGCCTGTGACGCCAACGCATTTTCAATATCACCGGTTCCTAACCAGAGCTACAATGTGACGCTGGTCGCGGGAGGATGTGGCCCAGGCTTTCACCGAGGTCCCTATGGAGGCTGCCGGCCGAACATCGCGGGATACCCCGCGGTCGGGTACGGCGGCGGCGTATATCGCGGCGGCGTCTACCGCGGCGGCGTATATCGCGGCGGCGTCTACCGCGGCGGCGTCTATCGCGGTGGCGTATACCGTCGCGGCGGCGGCTTCCACGGCGGCCGTGGCGGCTTTAGGGGAGGCTTCCACGGAGGCAGAGGCGGTTTTCACGGCGGCCGAGGCGGCTTTCGAGGTGGTGGCCGTGGCCGCGGACGGCGATCCGATTTTAGGCTCAAGCACGAGATCATCCTGCTCGGCCATCTCAACAACGGCCTTGGCTTCTATCGCTTCGTTTATAATGGAGGCGAAAAAGCCTATGTCGGAGTTATCGCGCAGGAGGTGCAAAGGGTTATCCCGCAGGCGGTCGTGCGCGGTCGGGACGGCTACCTGCGGGTCTATTACGACAAGGCCGGGCTGAAATTTCAGACTTACGACCAGTGGATCGCGTCGGGCGCTCGGGTCCCGCCGTTGCGGTGATGTGATGGCCAACCATGACAGAGTCGCATCCCCGTTCGATCAGCTCGAATTCCAAACTCGAATCTCTCGCTGCCGCAAGCATGGCGATATCCACGCAAGAGGGAGGCACGAGGAAGCGAAGAAATTTGAGCCTGCGCTGCAACAGCGAAGCGAATTCTTCCGGAACTGAGTCTCAAGGCCCGCCTTTCACGGCCCACTTTGGGTACGCGGGTCGAAACGTTAGGTTAATGAACGATAACATAGTGTTCATCGGGAGGAAACCAATGACAGCAATTCATCGCCGCGAGATGTTAGGGGTCTTGCTGGGCGGTGCCGCAGTCGCCACTGCCGGATTAGCCTTGATGGCGCTCCCAGCCGAATCCGCGCCACTAACGATGAGCAAGAGTCGTCCTGCTCCGACAGACAATCTCGTCGAGGAGGCGGTAGCCGTTGTGCGCCGCCGCCGCCGCAGGGTGAGGGTGTGCCGGTGGCATCGGGGACGTCGCGTTTGTCGCTGGCGCTGGATCTGAAGGCCCGGCCGGCGGGGGGCTTCAAGCCACGGCCCGACTTGCGTAAGCGGCATTATGGAACGTAAGGCAGTGCAATGTCTGCCACGGGACACGGAAGCGACAAGGCTGACGAGTTCGACACGCGAGCCGGAAAACTTCTCGCTTCGACCTCGACAATGGCGTTGCGCTCGGATACTTTATGAAGGTGCGATGGGAATGACTTAATTAGGGGAGGTTGGATATGAGTGAAAAAATCAAATCGGAAATGATCTCTCGCCGAAGGGCGTTTTCCCTTCTAGGACTAGCCGCATTAAGCCTCGCTGTTCCGCCCACGATCCTAACGGTGTCAGATGCTGAGGCCCAGACGGTTGGGATGCAGCGGCGCGCGGCGCGGCGTGCGGGCCGCCACATGCGACGTGAAGAGCGGCGCACGGGCCGCCACATGCGACGTGAGCATCGGCGTACCGGTCACTACTAGTCCCGGCGCTGCCGCGGCCTTCGCCCGTGCTGGCGCGGATCAATTCGCGCTCGGCAAGCCCGCCGAGCACAGTCAACATCAAGCGCCCGTGCGCGGTCGTCGTGTCGGCCCATGTGTCATGGAGTGAACGGAAGCCCGCGCCCTTGCCGGTGATTGCTGCCAACGGGTTTAAATTCAAGTCGCGATATCGCCGCCCTTGGGCGTCGCCCGCCAGTCTATTCGTGGAAGTTGGTGGCTTTGCTACTGGGGGAGCGGAGGTAATCAATGCCCGCTGCCGCCGAGCCGGTCCATCGGGGCGAGCAGCAAGCCGGAGACGACGAACGCGAGGAGGATGCCCACACTCCAACCCAGCTCGCGGTTCTCGATCTCGGCCACATGCATGAAGTCCTCACGCATATGAATCGCCGCAAGGGCGACGATCGAGGTCATCGGCTTCAACTTCAAGGCGCCGAAGCCGACCTTGCCCATCCAGTCGGGCCGGTTCCTCTTCGTGACCTCCCCGAAACGCGAGACGAAGTTCTCGTAGCCGGCGAACATCACCATCACAAGCAAATTGCCCATCAGCGGTAGATCGACCAACGACAGAGTGCCTGTGATCAGCTTGTTGGCATCTTCGGTGGCTGTCTGGCGTGCCAGCTCCACAGTCCCCAGCGCGAACTTGCCGAGAAGCAGCAGCAGACTTACGGCCAGCCCCAGTTACATCGGCGCCAGCAGCCAGCGGCTGGCGAAGATCCCACGCTCGATCGCGCTCGCCAGCTTTGAATGGCCGGCGGGAGTCTTACCATCCGGCGACGGGGGCGGGTCGGTCGGGCTGGTCATCGACTTTCTCCAGGGGCGCGAGGCGGAGGCCAGGAAATTGGCGAGACACGGGGGGTTAACCGGCAAATTGGAACGGCGGAGCAACGCCGCCAAACGGGACAATCGTACCCGAGCGGCTCCGCACCGTCACCCCGTCAGAGAGTCATCGAGCACGAACAGCACTCAGTCGATACACCGGCGGCAATGGTCCAACTTCCAGCCTTATACGACCCGAGCGAACCTGTTCGAAATGCCCAGTGCCTTTGCGCCGTTGCGACAGAGGTCGTTGAGGCGGACAGTGCCAGCAATGCGATTGACGACTGCGTCCTTGTCGCATGCGATTTCCGGGCACACATCGATTTTATGTGTTTGGTATACCAGCTCCAAATTGCCGGTTAGATTCCGGCGCCTGAAGGCTACGCGCGGCGCCGGCGATGTCGTGCGTCATTCCATGATCCAAGTAGATCAGTGTGATGATTTCCTCCGCGTACGCCACGCGGCGCGGCGCTTCCGGCGCCCTTCCGACATCTGGCGCCGATAATGTTGACGCGCGCCGCCCCCTCGATGGAGAGCTACTCCCCCGCCAGGGCTGGGACTCGGCGTTGGCTGGGCTTCGGCCGCCGACGGCACGACGATGGTCGCCAAGGGTGCGGCAATAACCCCGGCGGCCAAAAGACCCTTTATCAGAGAGCCTAAAAGAGAGCGTCGAGTCAGCATTTTTTTCCTCCCAATTGAAAGGCCGCAAGACAGATTGCGACAACGATGGCCGTTCCTATCGTCCCAAACGCGCCGTGTTTACCCCGGTCATGGCGACGGAACGCGGTCCGGAATATAGCAGGGCGCCTCCCGCTGGCAAGTAGGCAACACTCGAACAGCTTGCATTGTTCCTCTTGCATGTCATTGCCGCCGATGATAGGGCGGCCGTAACGGGTTTTCATCGGACGCCTCGCCGCGAGCCGATAACCGATGGAAATCACGCGCACTCCGGATCCGGAGAGACCTTTTGCGGGCCGTCGCGAGGCGCGGCACGTGGCGTCACTCAAACGGGGGGTGATTGAGCATCGCCAACGGCGCCGCTCGTTGGTCTTCACTCAAAAACGATTTGCAGGAGCAATATGTCGTCATCTTGAGGAGCCAACATCATCCCAATTCCGGCCGGTTCTGGGGCAAGTGGTTGCCATGGTGCGAGGGTTAATCTTGATTGCGTCGAGGGTGTTCTGGGGGCGGATGGTCTTTGGCGATAACGGATGGACTGCTGGCGCCGGCGGGTCGAACGCCGATCGTCGCAACGGCGTCGCACGGCGTGTGGTTCCATGGCAAAGAGCGCGATACTGGCAACCGCATTACGGCGTAAACTCACGCGTGCCTATCGCGCGTCGGACGATGGGCATCCGGTGGCACGACGTCGCTCACACCTTGAGATCGAAAGACGGTGGGTAGGAAAATGAGCAACGAGGGAGCAGTCAAGGCAGGCGCGGGACGGGACCGCTTCGTTCCGGCCCTTTTCGCCGTGGTTCTTGTGTCCGCCGCTCTTTATTTTGCGCGCATCGTGTTCGAGCCGATCGCGTTCGTGCTATTCGCCATGGCTCTTGTATGGCCTTTCCAGAAGGCGGTCGAGAGCAGGATGGGGAAGCCCATCGCGCTCACCCTCACCATTCTCTTGACACTCCTTCTCATCTCAATACTTGTGTTGGCAATTGTGTGGAGTATTAGCGATGTTGGTCATTGGGGCGTGGCTAATGTTGCACGGTTCCAATCTCTGTACATGCGAGCAAATCAATGGCTTGAGGGACATGAGATTTTTACACTGGACTTGTCCAATAGCATCAATTCGTCCTGGTTTATTGGTGTTTTTCAGGCTGTCGCGGCACAAGTCAATTATTTTATTGGCTTCGCTCTTGTAGTTTTTTTATTTCTGATGTTTGGGCTTACGGAAATGGGCGATTTCAAAATAAAAATTGAAGCGCTAGACAAGAAAATGAGTGGATGGAGCTTGTTGGAAACGAGCGACCAGATCGCCAAGAAAATCCGAAAATACATGCTCATACGCACCTTGGCGAGCGCGGTGACCGGCTTGGCGGTCTTTGTCTTCACGCTTTCTATCGGGCTCGAGCTAGCAGTTGCATGGGGCATCATATCGTTTGTGTTGAACTACATCCCATATATAGGCCCTCTTGTAGCCGTAGTCCTTCCAGTGATTTTCGCAACCGCGCAATTCGAATCTTGGCAGATGGCGGCGATCATTTTCGGAAGTTTGTACCTGATCCAACTGGTGATCGGCAACTACCTGGAGCCGCTGCTTACTGGCACCGCTCTCGCAATTTCACCATTCGTGATGCTGTTCGCATTTATTTTCTGGGATTTTCTATGGGGCATGCCCGGGTCGTTTATCGGCATCCCCGTGACAATCGCACTTTTCACCATCTGGGAACAGAATCCGTCCACGCGCTGGATAGCGAACCTCATGTCAACTTCCGACGCTGCTTCCGACACTCAATTAGCAAAAACCAGCTGAGTCTGGGGCCGGTGCCGCTGACGTTGCACTTCGGTTTTCATTGAGATCGCAATTGACACCGGCGACCGAACGCTAGCGTATGACCGCGCTCAAACAGATATGAGATTGTTGCCTTGAAGGAGGGGTTCTCCGAAGCTCGGGTTGTGATGCTCGAGACTCAAGGAG
>JBATYB010000349.1:0-2160 GCA_049673825.1 Methylocella sp.
CGATCCGGACGCGGCGATCGTTGCGGCTGGCGACGCGGTCGCCGCGGCTTTGGAGGATTTTTGGGAGATGCCGCCAACCGAGCTCAGGGCGTCCAGGGCCACGAAGTTCTTGAATATCGGACGCAAGATATAAGCCGTGAGCGGTGGCGGGAAACGCCACGCCAAACCTTGTGTTCGCCGGCTTTGCAACTTTTTTTGGCCATTAACCGAGCTTTAGAATGTCCCGGATTAGATCAAGGTCCCGGTAACCTTTGCACAAGGATACCGGCCGTAAGCTAGTCAGCCATGTCGGCAAGACCGTTAGCTCAGCGGGCCAAATATCCATGCGGCGTCACCGTTTCGTGAATAAGCTTCCTGCCTTTGCTTTGATTGCGCTCGCGGGCGGGGTTTTGGCCGGCTGCGAGGAATCCACCTTCTCGCCGACGACGTCCCGTTCGCTTGCGCCGCTCCCGCCAAAGACGCTCGCCGCGATGGAGGCGATCGGGTCTTCGAAAAACGCGCCGGTCCTGATTCGCACCTATAAAAAAGAGGCGGAACTCGAAATCTGGAAGATGAAAGCGGATGGACACTACGCCTATTTGAAATCCTTCCCAATGTGCCGTTGGTCGGGACAGCTCGGACCCAAGGTGCGGGAGGGCGACCGGCAGGTGCCGGAAGGTTTTTATGCGATCACCCCGGCGCGGATGAATCCGAATTCCGCCTATTACCTTTCTTTCGACGTCGGCTATCCCAATGCCTACGATCGCGCCATGGGACACACCGGCGGCTCGATCATGGTGCATGGCGTTTGTTCCTCGGCCGGCTGCTTTTCGATGACCGACGCCCAGATCGCCGAGATCTATGCGATCGCCCGGGAAGCTTTCGCCGGCGGTCAGCGCGCCATCCAGATGCAGTCCTATCCATTCCATATGACCGCCGAAAATCTCGCCAAATACCGGCTCGATCCGAATATCGGCTTCTGGAATCAATTGAAGGAAGGTTCCGACAATTTCGAAGTGACCAAACAGGATGTGGCGGTTGGCGTCTGCAACAAGCATTACGTTTTCAACGCGGCTCCCGCCGATGGGTCGCGGTTCGAGCCGACGGCCGCCTGCCCGCCGCTGAAACGCAACGGCGAAACGCAAGCCGAAGTTGCCGCCAGGCACAAGCGCGACGAAGCTAAAATCGCCGAGCTCGCCGCGCAAGGCGTGCGCCCCGTTCACACCGTCTATGCCGATGGCGGCCAGAATCCGGATTTCGCTTCGCTGGCAAGATATGCGAGCCGCCCGGAGGCGCTGGCGAAAGGCCCCGTCGATATCGCCCTCGACGAAGGCAAGTCAAAGAAAACGAGGAGGGTGGCCGCCAGGCCGGGGGCGATCAGGACGGCCGCCAATTCCGTTCAAGGCCAAAGCCCCAAGCCGGTTGAACTCGTCACGGTGGCCACCGCCGCTCCCGAGCCCGCGAAGTTGCAAGACTCTTCCTTGTTCGCCCGGCTATGGGGCGCGAAGCCGGTCGAAGCGAAAGCCGCAACGGCGCCGCTCCCCTCAACCGAAACAGCGGCACCGCAGCCGGCCGAGGTTCCCTTGCCGCCTAGGCGTAATGAAGCCACCGCCGCCAAGCCGCGCGACGCCAACGGCAAGCCGCAAAAATCCGTCGCGGCCCATTCTCAGGTTAAGCCGGAGGCAGCCGCGTCGCCGGCCGGAGCCGCCGCCAAAATGGTTGCGCTCCTGCGCGCCGGGGTCTCGACAATCGCTCAGTCCGATCATTGACCGGCTTGCCATGGCCGGGATTGCTCCGAACCCGCGACCCCCGCATTTTCGGTTGGCGCCATGAGCAAAGCTTTCACCAAGGAGAGCGAGGCGGAAGCGGATTTCGAGGACGAAATCCCGGTGCTTCCGGCCGGGGCCAAAAATTACATCACGCCCGAGGGTCTTCAACGGCTCCAGGACGAGTTTGCCCAACTGCAAAAAATCGAGCGTCCCAAGACCGTCGAGACGGTGACCTGGGCCGCGGGCAATGGCGACCGGTCGGAAAATGGCGACTATATTTACGGCAAGCGGCGCTTGCGGGAGATCGACGGAAGAATGCGGTTTCTCCGCAAAAGAATGGAAATCGCCGAAGTTGTCGATCTGGCGCGGCAAAGGAATCGGGAGCGGGTCTATTTCGGCGCGACAGTCGTTT
>JBATYB010000350.1:0-1537 GCA_049673825.1 Methylocella sp.
GCCAGGAAGACGATTGGCGGGGGCGGCACGAAGCCGAACTCCGGATCGTCGAAGTCAAGCACCGGGCGATCGACGTAGACGATCTCCGCGGGCGGCGGCGGCGGAATGTCGTAACCGATCGGCGAGAAGGAGGGAGGCGGCTCCTCGGGCTCTGTCAAATCCGCAAGGCGCCGGCGCGCGTCGGCCGCGTGCGGGCCGCGCGGATACCGGTCGAGATAGGACCAATAGGCGTCCGGCGTATTGACCACGCGGGTTCGCCGCCAGGTCATCGCCTCGCGGCGGGCGGCCGCGAGGCCGCGGATACGATTGGCCAGGGGGTCGGATGGATAGGCGGCGAGAAACTCCTCATAGCCTTGCAACGTATCGCGCTCGATCGCGGCGGCGTAGGCGTCCCGCGCTCCGAGATCGCGGAGCGGCCGCGACCGCGTGGCGTTGACCCGTTCCTGCGCGAGGGCAGGAGGCGGCGCGTCCGCCGCGCGCTCGAAGAAGACGAAAGGCGCCGAGATCCTTGATGTGTCCCAAGGCACCTCCGCTCCTTTGGTCTCCTCATTGACGCGCAAGCGCACCCCGTCGAAGACATCCGACGGCGACAGGCCGCCTTCCCGGATCATCTCGGCGAGCGCCCGCGCATAGGCGCCATAGGACCCGCTCTCGGCGGGGGCCACCGTGCCCGGCGCGGCGTTGAAAGCCACGAGCATGTTCGGTTCCGGGTCGGCGAGCGCCAGGCCACCGGCCAAAGGCTGTCCGGACTTGGCGAAAGGCGAGGCCCTCGCCGCGTCGAGGACGATGAAGCTCGCCTTCAGGGGAAGCCCGGCGAGCCGGTTCGTATAATCTGAGACGCGCAGCGCCTCGATTGCCACGTCCTGAGCCACCGCGATCTTCGCGTCCACCGGCACGAAATAGTTGTCGCCGTCGAGCTGTGCGCCGTAACCGCCGAGATATACGAACGCGACGGTGTCTGGTCCCGATGCCTGAGCTTTCTCGAGGAAGTCGCGCAACGCGCCGCGCAACGCTTCGCCATCGAGGTCGCGCGCGCCGGCGACGTCGAAGCCGGCCGCTTGCAATGTCTGGGCGATGAGGCCCGCATCATTGGCGGGCGTGGAAAGTGGACCCGCCTGGTAGGCGGCGTTGCCAACCACGAACGCGATGCGTTTTTCCGCTTCCGCCCGCAATGGCGAGGCGAGAGCGAGCGAGGTGAGTGCAAGGCACGCGATAAGCAGCCTCGAAATGGTTTTCATCGTGGTCCTGATGCGGGAAGTGGCAATGTTGAGAGCGACGCTACGCTACGGACGTTGAACGATAGTTGAATGAAACAAGGCGGAACGATGGCGAGGCTGCGCGCCGGCCTCGGTTCACTTCTGCCTCCATCCAACAGGCAGCCTTGAATCATGCGACGAGTCCACCGTCAGTCACCTCGTCGACGGGACCAAGCCGGCGGATCAAGCAACAATCGCTTGACATTGGCTGACAAATTGGACCGTGCACGTCGATCTCACCACGACATCCCGCCAGGCGTGCCGGCTTGGCAGGGCAACGC
>JBATYB010000351.1:0-7448 GCA_049673825.1 Methylocella sp.
GGGTCGTCTTGTGCGAATGGATCTTCTTGTACATCACCGGCTGGGTGAAGGCGGGCTCGTCGCCTTCGTTGTGGCCGAACCGGCGATAGCAAAACATATCGACGACCACCGGCTTATGGAATTTTTGCCGGAATTCGATCGCGATCTTCGCGGCATAGACGACGGCTTCGGGATCGTCGCCGTTGACGTGAATGATCGGCGCCCCGATCATTTTCGCGGTATCCGACGGATAGGGCGACGACCGCGAATAGCGTGGCGAGGTGGTGAAGCCGATCTGATTATTGATGATGAAGTGAATCGACCCTCCGGTCCGGTATCCCTTGAGCCCGGAAAGTCCGAAACATTCGGCGATCACGCCCTGACCCGCGAACGACGCGTCGCCATGAATAAGGAGAGGCAGCACTTTCGTGCGCTCGACGACATCGTGCAGTTGATCTTGCTTGGCGCGCACCTTGCCGAGAACGACGGGATCGACGATCTCGAGATGCGACGGGTTCGCGGTCAGCGAGAGGTGAACCCTGTTGTTGTCGAAGTCGCGGTCGGCAGAGGCGCCAAGATGATATTTGACGTCGCCGGACCCCGCGACGTCGTCGGGCGCGAAGGAGCCACCCTTGAATTCATTGAAAATCGCCTTGTGCGGCTTCCCCATGACCTGGGAAAGGACATTGAGGCGGCCACGGTGCGCCATGCCGAGGACGATGTCCTGGACCCCCAAGGCGCCGCCGCGCTTGATGATCTGCTCGAGCGCCGGCACCATGGCTTCGCCGCCGTCGAGACCAAATCGCTTCGTGCCCGTGTATTTGATGCCGAGGAACTGCTCGAACCCTTCCGCCTCGACGAGCTTGTTGAGAATTGCGCGCTTGCCTTCCTTGGTGAACGTAATTTCCTTGCCGGGGCCTTCGATCCGCCGCTGCAGCCAACCCTTTTCAGCCGGATCGGAGATATGCATGAATTCGAACCCGATGGTGCCGCAATAGGTGCGGCGCAAGATCTTCAGCATTTCGGGAATGGTCGCGAATCGAAGCCCAAGCACTCCATCAATGAAAATATTCCGGTTGTAGTCGGCCTCCGTGAACCCATAGGCGGCCGGATGCAGCTCCTCGTGATCTTTCGGGGGCTCGATGCCAAGCGGGTCGAGATTGGCATGGAGATGACCGCGTATGCGATAGGCGCGGATCATCATCAGCGCGCGCACCGAATCGCGGGTCGCGCGTTGGAGCTCGCCGGGGGAAAGCAGCGCGTCCTCGCCGGCTTTCGCCTCGAGCTTGGCGCCGATCGAGGTCCCCGATTCCGCCCAATTGCCGTCGAGCGCCGAAACGAGTTCGCCGGCGGCGGCGGCCGGCCAGCCGGGTCGCTTCCAGCGGGGCACTTGCGCGCCCTTCGCGATCATGGCGCCGGCGTCGTTCATCCGCGTGAAGAATTCGCGCCACGAGGGGTCGAGAGAGGCGGGATCGCGCAGATAGCTATCCCGGAGTCGTTCGACATAAGCCGCGTTGCCGCCATCAAGAAACGACGTTCGCGCGAACGCGGAATTGGCGGCCGAGCGGCTGCCCGGCCCGCCGCCCGAGCCATTGGCATTTCCATTTGCATCCCGGCGCGCCATCGTCATCTCCTTCCGGCCTAAATCCCTAATCCCAAGTCCTTAAGCCCAACCGCCCAATTCGTTCAAACCCGCTTTTTTAATTTAAATTTCATCCAAGTTCGCATTGGCGGGCGGGCGAAAATATGCGTGGTTCCACAACCAAGCTCATCGCTGCCAGTTGCCGGGCGCCCATCCGTTTCCGTCAAAGACTTAAGCCTGGCGAGTTGGACCCGGTTGCCGGAGCCTTGTCCATTACATGCGGACGCCCCACGTTGTTCTCAAGACCTGGCTCATCCTCGCAGCACGCCGGCAAGGGTTTTGCCGAGCCTCGCGGGCGACGGCGCTACGCGAATGCCGGCCGCTTCCATCGCGGCGATTTTGTCTTCGGCGCCCCCCTTGCCGCCGGCAATGATCGCGCCTGCGTGGCCCATGCGGCGGCCGGGCGGCGCGGTGCGGCCCGCGATAAAGCCGACGACCGGCTTGTTGCGGCCACGCTTCGCCTCGCCGGCGATGAATTGCGCGGCATCTTCCTCGGACGAGCCGCCAATCTCGCCGATCATGACGATGGATTTGGTGGCATCATCGGCCAGGAACAATTCCAAGACCTCGATGAAGTCGGCGCCCTTGACCGGATCGCCGCCGATGCCGACCGCGGTCGTCTGGCCGAGCCCTTCCCGCGTTGTTTGATACACGGCCTCGTAAGTCAAGGTTCCCGAGCGCGAGACAATTCCGACCGAGCCGGGCTTGAAGATATTGCCCGGCATGATGCCGATCTTGCATTCTCCGGCGGTCATCACGCCGGGGCAGTTCGGCCCGATCAGCCGCGATTTCGAGCCACACAGGGCACGTTTGACCTTGATCATGTCCACCACGGGAATGCCCTCGGTGATGCAGACGATCAAGGGCGTTTCGGCGTCGATCGCCTCGCAGATCGCGTCGGCCGCGCTTGGCGGCGGAACATAGACGACGCTCGCCTCGGCGCCGGTCGCCGCGCGCGCTTCGGCGACGGTCTCGAAGACCGGCAGGCCAAGATGGGTCGCGCCGCCCTTGCCGGGCGTAACGCCGCCGGCCATCCTGGTCCCATAGGCGATCGCCTGTATGGAGTGGAAGGTGCCGTTCTTGCCGGTAAAGCCCTGGCAAATGACCTTCGTATCCTTGGTGACGAGGATCGCCATTGCCTCAGGCCTTTCCGGCCGCCGCGACGATTTTCCGGGCGGCATCGTCGAGGTCGTCCGCTGGGATGACGTTGAGGCCGGAGCGCGCGATGATTTTCTTGCCGAGCTCGACATTCGTGCCTTCGAGCCGCACGACGAGCGGCACTTCGAGGCCCGTTTCCTTCACCGCGGCGATGACGCCCTCGGCGATCACATCGCATTTCATGATCCCGCCGAAAATATTCACCAGAATGCCTCTGACTTGGGTGTCGGCCGTGATGATCTTGAACGCTGCCGCCACTTGGTCTTTGCTGGCTCCGCCGCCGACATCGAGGAAATTCGCGGGCTCCGCGCCATAAAGCTCGATAATGTCCATCGTAGCCATGGCAAGACCGGCGCCATTCACCATGCAGCCGATCGTGCCGGAGAGCGCGATATAATTTAGGTCATGTTTCGACGCCTCGATTTCCTTGGCGTTCTCCTCGGTTTCGTCGCGCAGGGCGGCGATCTCCGGATGCCGGTAAAGCGCGTTGTCGTCGAACGAGATTTTGGCGTCGAGGCATTTGAGCTGGCCCTCCGCCGAGACGATCAGCGGATTGATTTCGAGCATCGCCATGTCCTTGGCGGCGAAGGCCGCATAGAGCTGCGAGGTCAGCTTTTCCGCCTGTTGGGCGAGGCCGCCGGTAAGGCCGAGCACGTTGGCGACCCTCCGGCCGTGGTGCGGCATGATCCCGGTCGCCGGATCGACCGTGAAACTGGCGATCCTGTCCGGCGCGTGGCGCGCCACTTCCTCGATGTCCATGCCGCCTTCGGTCGAAACAACGAAAGCGACGCGGCTCACGGATCGATCGACAAGGAGGGAAAGATAGAATTCCTTGACGATATTGGCGCCTTCCTCGATGTAGATCCGGTTGACCTGCTTGCCCCCTGGGCCGGTCTGTCCCGTCACGAGGGTCCGGCCAAGCATTTCGCCGGCAAAGGTCTCGACCTCGACCACCGATTTGGCGATTCTTACGCCGCCTTTGCCGCCCGCCTCCTTCTCCTTGAACTTGCCTTTGCCCCGCCCGCCGGCGTGGATTTGGGATTTTACGACCCAAATCGGCCCACCCAGCTCCTCCGCCGCGGCCACGGCGTCGGCGGCCCGCAGCACCGGGACTCCGCGCGGAACCGGGACGCCGAATTCCTTGAGGACGGCCTTGGCCTGGTACTCGTGAATATTCATCTGCGATCTCGTGTCCGCAATCGCCCTGGCGGTTAGCGGCTGACCAAGCAGTTTTCACGCCAGTTCGCGGGGGCAACCGAGCTCCGGGCTGGCTCGGAGCATTTCGCGCCATGTGTAGGCCCGTACGGCGGAGAGGGACAGAAAAGCGACATAAGGACTGTAGTTTGTGGCAGTTGCGCACGTCTGCTTGAGGTCAGAGTCCGAGCAGCAATTGGACGAGCGGCAGCTGCGAGTAGCTCATTCGTCCGCGGCAGGTGAGCCAAAGAAGCCGGTGGAACGGTCTGATCGCGACGGAACCACCGGCTTGATATCGACGACTGGCGTTCCATCGATTGCTTCCAGCGGCCCAACTCTCAGTCGATTGCCGACGATTTCACGCACCGTGACCCGATGCAGGCCAGTGGGATTGGGCCTGTCCGGAGAACGTGTATTGAATACGCCGGTCAGGGGCAAGCTCTTGTCCCAACGAGGATGGAGTCTTAAGACATCGCGCCGCGAGTGATGAAACCATGTTAGCAGGATGATTTCGGCGCCGACGGCAATACCCTCTAATCCCTCGGCAACGAGCGGACTCACTTCAACCCACGCGTCCGGCGCTCCCTCGGTACCGAATTTTGGCGCTTCGGCACGAGACTTGAGCGATGAGCGAATGAATCCGATGGGGTTTAGGGAGAAGGTCATTGAACCTTTACCTTTTCGGAGCTGTGGCCCGCAAGGCAAAAATATGGGACTTATATCCGTTACTCCCCGCTCAATCCTTCCACGGGTCGAACTCCGCTTCCCCGGCCATCGCCACCGCGAACGGCCGCAAGGTATGCAACACCTTCGTCGAAGCGGCGTGGTGCGCCAGCACCTCGGGCAGCCGCCGGTAAGCCATCGGGCTTTCGTCGATGCCGCCCCCAGACAGCATCACGCCACGGTCCTGCAACCATCCCTCCATCTGGGATTTGGTGAAGGTGCGGAACGCCTCCTTGCGGCCGAACAACCGGCCCGCGCCATGAACGGTCGAATAGAGCGCCGCCTTGGCTTCCTCGCACTCGACACCTTCCAAGATCACGGCATCATCCCCCATCGAGCCGCCGACGAAGCCCCGCTGGCCGGGAAAGGCCGGCGTCGCGCCCTTGCGGACAACCCAAAGATCGCGCCCGCCGTGCGTCTCGCGCCACGCATAATTGTGATGGTTGTGGACCATTTCCGTCACCGAGCCGCCGATGATCTGGCGCACCCGCTCGATCACCCATTCCCGGCCCGCGTAGGCATACCGCCCGGCGAGTTCCATCGCGGCGATATAACGGCGCCCGAGCTCGCTGTCCTCGTCCACGAGGGCGGGCGCGACGTGGATGCCTTCCTTGCCGCCAGCGGCTTTGAGGTAGCGGGTCGCGCTCGTGTGGCCTAACCCGCGGCTCCCGAAATGCACGCCGATCCAGACGAAGCCATCTTCGTCCCGCATCAGGTCCACGTAATGGTTGCCCGATCCGACCGTGCCGAGCTGGGCGGCCGCTTTCTGGCGGTATTCTCCCATGCCGGATTCCCGCCACGCATCGCCGTCGTCAAACAGTTCATGCTCGACTCGCTCTTCGTTGACGCGCCCGACACCGAACGAAATGACCTTGCGGACATCGCCCAGAATCGGCGCAATGCGATCTTTGATGCCGGTAAACGGCGTATCGAGCCGGACGGCCATATTGCCGCAACCGATGTCGAAGCCAACGCCCGAGATGCTGATCTGCTTCTCGTAGGCGATGACGCCACCAACCGGTTGCGCATAGCCGAGATGGCCATCGGCGCAGATGACGCCTTTAACCGCGTTGCCGATGGCCATGCAGTTCCGCATCTGGGCAATGGTGCTTGGGTCGTGGTCGCCGAAGATCGCCAGCGGACTGTTCCGGAACCGCTCCTCCTGCGGGCGAAGGTTGACGATCTGGGCCGCGAGGTCGGCTGCCTCGCGGGCGCTCCGCGCCGCGCGGGCGGCGTCGCGGAAGCTGCACCATGCCGGCATTCCACGAGAACTTCCCGGCTTTGCCACGCGAGAATCCGGATCTATCCCGGCGGCGAGGCACATATCGCGGGCCGCGCTTTCCAGCGGATCGGCGCGGCGCGTTGGATTTTGCGTGAGTGACATAGGGGCCGGTTCTCTCGGGGCACCGGGGTTTCATCGGGAATAAAGTATATAATTGCCAATAATATCAGCCGGCGAGGGCCGGATTGATCGTCTTGCAAGCCTCGACCAAGTCCCTCACCGACCCGACCGATTTTTCAAACATCTGCTTCTCGGACGAATCGAGCGCAACCTCGACAATTTTCTCGACGCCCTTGGCGCCGATCACCGCCGGGACGCCGACATAGAGATCCTTGACCCCATATTCCCCGTTGAGCTTCACCGCGCAGGGAAACACCCGGCGCTTGTCGTTAAGATAAGAGTCGGCCATCGCGATCGCCGCCGCCGCCGGAGCATAAAACGCCGATCCCGTCTTCAGAAGACCGAGGATCTCGGCGCCGCCCTGGCGGGTGCGGCCAACAATCGCGTCAAGTCTTTTTTGGGTTGTCCAGCCCATCTTGACAAGATCCGGAAGAGGAATTCCCGCCACGCCGGAATAGCGCAAGGACGGCACCATGTCGTCGCCGTGGCCGCCGAGAACGAAGGCGGTGACGTCCTCGACCGAAACCTTGAGTTCCTCGGAGAGGAAATAGCGGAATCGTGCCGAATCGAGAACACCGGCCATGCCGACGACCATGTTCGCCGGGAGATTCGAGGCTTTCTGCAGGGCCCACACCATTGCGTCGAGCGGATTGGTGATGCAAATGACGAACGCGTCCGCCGCGTATCGCTTGATGCCGGCGCTGACCGCTTCCATAACCTTGAGGTTGATGCCGAGCAGATCGTCGCGGCTCATCCCGGGCTTGCGCGGTACGCCGGCCGTCACGACGACGACGCCGGCGCCGGCGATTGCTTCGTAGCTATTGGCCCCTTCGAAGGCCACGTTGAACCCGTTGACCGGACCGGATTCGGCGAGATCGAGGGCCTTGCCCTGCGGCGTCCCTTCCGCGATGTCAAAGAGCACGATGTCGCCAAGCTCCTTGAGCGCCGCCAGGTGAGCCAGGGTTCCGCCGATCTGACCGGCTCCGATCAATGCGATCTTGCTACGCGCCATCTTGTGTCCTTCTTTCTCGCCGTGCGGCGAAACCCGCGAAAAAACGTCCGCGGAAATCGTGAAACTTATGCAACCCCGGGAGGGAAACGGATCACGGTGCGAAGCGGCCATGCAAGGTCCGGGTCGTGGCCGTCCGCCCGCGGGCAACCTAACTCTAACAGTTTTCCCGGCGGTAGTGAACTTGCCGCTGCCACCCAATCCGCGGGGAAGGATCTTGGAGGCCGCGAGGGCGCTGGGCCGAGGCCGAATGTCCCGCCCTTTTTCGATCGCCCGGCAAGGCCGGGAACGCGCCCTGCCCCGCGATCACGGCGCGGCGTTCGGGGCGGGCGGTTGAGCGC